>NZ_FWYE01000003.1 GCF_900176435.1 Picrophilus oshimae DSM 9789 | reverse complement strand
CGGTCTGTATGTGATAATCCGTATTTTATTACTATCTCCGGTATGTGTGCTGGCTGTGCTATTGCAGGTATCTGTGATGCATGGCCATTTACCCAGTAGTTTGGATTCTTTACAAGAACTATGGTGCTTAGACCGGATGATACACTCTTTATTGTGTATGGACCTGAGCCTATTGCACCATTATTATTTATATATGAGTTTTGAGTATTGTAAACAACACCCCCATGCTCATCAATGTATCCTGGATATAATATATCACCCCACCAGCCTGCTATATCCTGTAACAGGAATGGATATGGTTTCATTGTGTTTATTGTCACATTGTCATTTGAGTTTACAACAACTGCCTGGTCTTTATACTCCATGACCTTCATCTCTGTTGCATTGTAATTGAAGTTTGATAATATATTATCAAGATCAACTGCAGCCTGCTTGTACTGTTCTGTTAAATTGCCTGTTAATGAATAACCTGCATTTACCAGTGCTGCCCTTAATCCCCATGGTAATGATATACCTGTTATTCCCTCGTTTGTAGCATTGAATAATATTCCAGGGTAGTCTGCAACGTAGGGGCCCTGACCCATTACTATGCCGCGGTAGAATGAAAACCATACAGATGTTGCATTCAATGGTTCATTGTTACTGAATTTTGCAAAGCTCCATATATCAAATGTATAGTTCTGATCATTGTGATTATAAACATGCTGTGCAAGAACTGGAACGACCTGGGTTGCGCTTGAGCCATTGAATTCCAGTAATGTATTAAAAATTGCGGCAAATAATGGTCCGTTGGTTGTAAAAAAGCCGCTCGCAGGATCAAGGGAGCCAGGCGCCATGGTTTGGGCCGTGTCCGTAAATACATGTGCTGTCTCAACCTTCTTTGGATGGTACAGTAAAGCAAAAGAAAATCCTGCTACTATAATTATTATTACAACCACCACTGCTATTATAATCCTTGCTTTGCTATTCATTACCATGATAACAAATAGACATATATAATACTTTTAATTTTATATATCATTTTTAAGTTTTTAAATAAAATAAATTAATTAATATCTATTAAAAATATAACCTGTTATGGAAAGGATATTAATAGCGGGTGCAGGGCTTTCTGGATTATATGTAAAAAAATATGTAGGGAATTCCATAATTATAGATAAAAACAGTAAAATTGAGATCAAGCCAAATTTTATAGATTTTATGCTTGGTGACAATGTAGAAACATCAATTGAAAGGCATGTTGACATGCTTTTAAAAATTGATTCCATAGATTTTTCAAACAGATGCGTTATCTCTGGAAATAAAAAGATTGAATATGATAAAATCGTTGTTTCCCTTGGAAGCTCTTTTAATACGTCATTTATAAAGGGTGAAAATTTTCTTTACAAAATAAATTCAGAGAGAGATTTAAATAAACTTATAAAAGCCTCTAAAAAGGCAGAGAAAATAACAGTCATAGGTGCAGGTTATCTTGGTGTTGAACTTGCCGGTGCGTTTTCAGACAAGAATGTTACCTTAATAGATGCTGCGGATACCGTTCTGCCACATTTAAACAGGAAATTAATAGAAAGGGCTTTTATGGATCTTAATGAACTTAACATTGATGTTAGATTAAAAACAATGATTGATGAGGTTAATAAAGAATATTTAATTGCAAATGGAGAGAAGATAAAAAGCGATGTTACAGTCTTTGCCGGTGGCTTCTCCGGGAATAATATAATAAATGACAGTATAAAAAACAGGAATTCAAGAATAATAGTTAACAGGTATCTTAGATCAATAGAATACGATGATGTATATGCTTGCGGTGATTCCATGTTCTTTGATGCTTCCGTGCCAATGTCAGGAATAATTGCAAGGCAATCAGGGATAACCGTGGCAAAAAATCTTCTTGGCATTAAAACAGAGTTTAAACCGAACAACTTTGCAAATATCATTAGAATAAAAAATGATTACTTCGGAATGATAGGAAATGCCTTTGTTTCAGGAGGCGTTGCAAGATTCTTAAAAAAGGCATCAATGGCAATAACAAAAAATATTATTCGCTAAGTTTATTTACATTTTCCTGAACACGCTGCAGCAGCTTTATCATCTCGTTCATATCGTAATCTGTAAAGTCCTGAAGTGTCATATCTATGTAATTTAAATGAAGCTCCGCTATGTGTTTAAAGAACTCTATGCCCTTTTCAGTTATTGATATGTTTATAACCCTGCGATCATTCTGACTGCGATCCCTCTTAACGTAGCCATTTTTCTCCATTTTATCCACAACACCGGTAATCCACCCCTGGGTTACCATGTTAATGTTTGCAAGCTCAATCATGGGCAGAGGACCACGCTCGTAAAGGTTCTTTAGTATTCTGTATTCAACAGTTGATATTCCAAGATTTATTAAATTCTTTTCAGATGCCCTGTACCAGATCTTCCAGGTTTTTATGAATTCCTTCCATACCTCATAAGATTTTGGTGTTGTTATCATTTCTTTTATATATTATAATTTTCTATTTTAATATTTCCATCCTCTAAATTATTTTGATTTTAATTTTTTATAGATAAATAATTTATTTTAGTTTCATTGGTTTCATCTTCATTACCCTTTCGCGGAATTTTATAAAGAATTGCATGGATTCAGGATTAACCATTGAATCTTTATTATATGCATTTTTTATATCATATCCTGATAGTATCCTTTTTACAGGAACCTCCATCTTCTTGCCGCTGAGCGTCTCCGGTATGTCCGGGACCTGGATTACCTCATCAGGAACATAGCGCTTTCCAAGATCCTTTACTATTTCGTTTTTTATATTTTTTATTATATCATCGTTGATTCCTGTATCAAGCTTTACAAAAAGCGGCATGTAATAATCACCATTTTCAAGCTCTATGCCAACAATTAATGAGTCAATGACGTGATCTATTTTATTTAAAATTGAGTAGTAGTCACCTGTTCCTATCCTTATACCTTTCTTATTCAGCGTTGAATCAGATCTTCCATATATAATTACTGAACCGTCATCAAAGATTTTTACCCAGTCACCGTGCCTCCAGACGTTCTTAAAATATGAAAAATAGGCATCGATATATCTTTTATTTCCCGGATCATTTAAAAAATAGATTGGCATTGATGGCATTGGCTGTCTTATAACAAGCTCACCAACATCTCTTGTTTCAAGGCCATTTTCATCATATGATGAAACATCTGCACCAAGGGCTATACACTGCATTCTACCACGAATTACAGGTAATAGTGGATTTGCCGTGATAAATGCCGTGCAAATGTCTGTTCCACCACTTATTGGCGATAGCCATACATCATTGTTTTTATATATATAATCAAAAACCTCAGGCGGCATTGGACTACCGGTTGATCCTATATAATCACCATAAAATTTAAAATCATATCCTGATTTCATTAAACCTGAGAAGTATGGAGCCCCTGCACCAAAATGGGTGACTTTGTTTTTATTTATAGCCTTCCAGAAATCATCATTTCCCGGATAGTATGGATTTCCGTCGTATATTACCAATGTCGAGCCAAGAAGCAGGCCGCTTACCATAAAGTTCCACATCATCCAGCTTGTGTTTGTCAGCCACATAAACCTGCTGTTTTTTGAAATGTTTAAATGAAGGCCCAGGCTTTTTATATGCTCAAGAATGATGCCACCTTGGCTCTGCACCATGGCCTTTGGTATGCCCGTGGTTCCTGATGAGTATAGTATCCACAAAGGATCGTTAAAAAATGTGTTTGAATTGACATTTTTTGATGACCTTATATTATCAAATATAAATGAATCAATGTCACACTTATCAGTAACTATAACATTTTTTATTGATTTAACAGAAACGATAATTCTTTTTATTTCATTCGTTTTATCATAAAATACACCATTGTAGTAATAAAATGGTGATGCAATAAGAACCTTTGGATTTGACTGCTGGAATCTTGATATCACAGCACCAAGGCCAAAATCCTGCGATACACATGTCCATGTGCATCCTATAAGTGATGCTGCCAGGAAAGATATTATGGCATAATGATTGTTATTTATATAGCCTGCCACGACATCACCTTTTTTTAAGCCAATCTCGATGAGGAAGCCTGCAAGATTATAAACCATGACTGAGAGCTCATTCCATGATATTCTTTTTTCGTTTAATTTTTCATTTATATATATTATTGAATAACCATTTAAATTTTTATTTTTTAAAACAAGATCTGTATAATTTATCCTTGTTTCATTGAACCATGATGAATCTATAAAATTTTCACCTCTTTTGTATGATCCATTTAGCTCTATGCCATAAAAAGACGCAAGGGATTTCCAGAATCCATTTAGATCTTTTATTGAATTTTTAAATGCATCATGGTAATTGTTATTATTTATAAATTTCTCCATGTCTGAATTGTTTATATCAGGTTTAAATAATATACCCATAATTTATGATAAAATTTTTATTTATTAATATTTGTATCATTTTAATTAATAATCTATTTGCAGGAAGCCATCCTCTTCCTTTATATTATATGTCTTTAGACCCAGCTTTTCCATTGGTGAGTCCGGTGCTATGTATGGTGGCTTTACCATCTTTCCTGTTTCGAGTTCAAATTCGGCAAGATGGCATGGGCATCTTACATGCTTTTTATCATCGGTTACCTTTCCAAGTATGCACCTTAAATGTGTACATATACCATTCATTGCGTAAAGTTTTCCATCAACCCTGGCTATAAAAACAACAGTATCGTTGTCTATGCGCACAGAAAGACTGTTTCCTGCATTTTCAAGGGCCTTTGCACCCAGAATCTTCTTCCATGCCATGATAAATAATTAAAAACAAAAATTTATAGTTTGTTAAAAAATCATTGAATAATAAATATTATACAATCTTTTATATGGTTAAAAATATTAAAGGTCTTGTATCAATTTAAGTTAAATATTTATAAAAATATTCAATAATGAATCGATAAGAGATGATTATAAGCTTTGTCACCTTCAGGGATGGCAAGATGATTGAGCCCGAGCCCGGAATGGTTATGAATATGGATGACATAAAAAAGGCACTTGCATATGCATTTTTGTATGATTATAATGTAACGGTTTTCTCAAGCTCTGGAAACTACAGTAATGTTAAGATCCTGTCAATCAAAGTCAATGAAAAGGGGAATTTATTTTTCTCAGGGCTTGTTAATTCAGGCAGCTCAAAGAAGAGGCAGAACTTCTCATGGCGTGAGATATCAAGCGTGGTTATAGAGATAGAGAAGGCCATGGGCAACGTTTATTTTTAAACGATAAGAAGAGCGCCGGCTATGGATAGAATTATACCAAATAGCTGTTTTATTGATAATTTTTCCTTAAATATTAGTGAGCCTGTAATTGCAAGAGTGGCCGGTAATATTGCAACAAGTGCACCTGCTATAACAAGGAATCCAGAGGATATTGAAATTGAATAGAATACATTGCCAGTGCCATCCAGTATGCCTGCAACAACTGCAAGCCCAAAGGAGTATGATACTATGTTTCTATATTTTTTACTATAATGTACTAAATTGCCTTTTTTATCCCTTATTTTTTTATACATAAATATGGACTCAAATGCTATTAAAGTTATTACAAATCCTGAAATCCTTGCTATTAAAAGCGGTACATATGATGATCTTATCGAAAGTATTGCAAATGATAACGGCATATAATATATACCCCAGGAGATATTTGCTATTGCTGCAAGCAATAAATATTTATTTATCCTGAATTTGCCCTGGAGCGTCACAAGCAGGGACCCGGTTATTATTAATATAACGGCCGGCAGTATCAGTGATGATACCCTTTCCTTTAAAACAAAGAGGCTGAATGATATTATTATAACCTGCTGCATGTTTATTGTTACACCAGCACTTCCAAGATTTTCTGATTTTAACGATTTATAGAAGAGTATATAGCCAAGTCCGAGGAAGAATCCTGATGATATTCCTAAAAATAAAACGGTATCGCTTAATTTTGCCGGATCAAAAAGCAAAGACATTATCATCGGGATTATACCTGCACCTATAACAGTGACGGCTATAAGATCACTGTTCATCCTGCCGGATATGGACTTTATAAGACTGTTGGATGCGGTCCATATTAATAGCACAATGAATGGAAGCGCCAGCTCTATCATTTCAGCGCATATTTTTAATTTGAATATATAGATATCCAGAAAATGCAAGGTTTATCTTTAAAAAATAAAAATTTTTAACACAATATATACTATTTTTTAATAGATTTTTTATTCAAAGTTTTTAAAATCTTTTTATGGGTATATTAATATATCTTTTATTTTCTATTATAAATAAAATTTTAAACAATCTTCATTTATCAATAATAATTAGAAAAATGAGTGAAAACTGCTGTCCATTTTTATAAATAATTAAAATATTTACCAGTGAAGTTTTAGCTGCCTTGCAGCCTTAAGCTCGTCTATTCTTGAAACTGATGTGTTCAACGGAGCCATTTTTAGATCATTGTCATCTGCTTTCAGCGCATTTACCATTGCCTCTATGTAATAATCAAGATCCTTTTTTGTCGCACTCTCTGTTGGCTCTATCATCATTGCCTCCTTTACTATCAATGGGAAGTACGTTGTTGGTGGATGAATTCCGTAATCAAGAAGGTACTTTGCTATATCAAGGGCCTTCTTTCCTGTGTTCTCTGTTGAAAGGACAAATTCATGCTTTTTTAATTCCTTGTACGGTATTTTATAATATCCTGACAGCTGATGTGACATGTAATTTGAATTCAAAACGGCCTTTACAGTTCTCTCCTTAAGGTAATTCCCGTTTTTGATAATATACGATAATGCCCTTATAAGTATTGAAAAAGAACCATAATATGATGAGACCTTGCCAATGGTCTTTGGTATGTTATAATCAAGGTAATACATACCATTTTTGAATGATACCAGCGGCACCGGAAGATAATCTTTTAAAAATGATCTTACTGCGACAGGGCCTGCTCCAGGACCGCCACCACCATGTGGCGTTGCAAAGGTTTTATGTAGATTAAAATGAACAATATCAAAACCCATTATGCCAGGAGTCGTTATGCCAAGTATGGCATTGAAGTTTGCGCCATCATAATAAAGTAATGCCCCATTTTTATGCATAATCTCTGAGATTTTCATTATATTATCATCGAATATACCAAGGGTATTTGGATTTGTAATCATAAAGGCTGCTGTTCTTTCAGAGACTGCATTGTTTAGCGCATCCAGATCAACAAGGCCATTTTCATCGGATGGAACCTCTATGACATCAAAGCCGCCCATGGATGCCGATGCTGGATTTGTTCCGTGTGCACTGTCAGGTATTATTATCTCCATGCGTGTATCAAGCTGGTTCAAATCCTCAAAGTATTTTCTTATTATTAGTATTCCGGTGAACTCCCCATGGGCCCCTGCTGATGGCTGCAGTGATACATAATCAAGACCTGAGATCTTCTTTAGATAATCCTGAAGAAGATACATTACCTTTAATGTGCCCTGTGAACATTCATCATTCATTAATGGATGCATCTCCTGAAAGCTTTCCATGCCAGATATTTTATCGGCATATTTTGGATTGTATTTCATTGTGCATGATCCAAGAGGGTACATGCCAAGATCAACGGAGTAATTCATCTGTGACAGTCTTGTATAATGCCTTGAAACATCGAATTCATTATAATCCATTAATTTAATACTCTTTCTTTTAAGATTAATATCAAAATCAATACCTTTTATTGAATTAAAGCCAAGATCCTTAAGATACGGTTCATTATAATATGCCTGTTTGTACATTTTAATCACCAAGCTTTAATAGTGCATTAAAATCATTATCGTCATTCATCTCTGTAACGGAGAAAAAGCGCCAGGTATCTTCCCCAGAACCTGTAATATCCCTGTATTTTATGCCGCCTGCAATATCATTATTTTTAAGCTTCTCATCAAAGTCTTTTATTTTTACATTGAATAGGTTATCAGAAAAGCTCCTTTGATTAAATACAGGCTCTATACCAATGGATTTCATGAATCTCCGAAGCTTTTCGGAATTCTCAATTGTTTTCATTGCAATATTGTACAATCCTGATGCGCCATTAACCGAAAGATATACAGAGGCCGCTATTGCAAGCAATGCCTGGTTTGAGCATATATTGCTTGTTGCCCTGGCGCGTCTTATGTGCTGTTCCCTGGCCTGTAGCGTCATGACAAAGGCGCGCCTGCCGTTTACATCGTTTGATTCACCGATTAATCTTCCTGGAGATTTATGTATATAATCCTTCTTGAATGAGAAAAGACCAAGGAGCGGGCCACCATAGTTCATATGTATTCCAAGCTGTTGGCCTTCTGCAACGGCTATGTCTGCGTCATACTCACCTGGCGGCTTTATTATTCCAAGTGATACCGGATCGTAATAGCTTATAAGAATTGAATCCTTTTTTATGTCCTTGATTTCAAAGACATTTTTATCCAGGATTCCATATGAATTGGGAATTTCCCCAATAATGGCACATGTGTTATTGCTGATCTTATTGTTTAGATCTTCCAGATCTATCAAACCATTGTTAAATTTATATTCAATTAACTTTATGCCAAGGCCATGAATGTAATTATTTATAACGCTCCTCTTTGATTTATATAGATTCTCCGGAATTAATACCTCACTGCGGCCGTTTATTCTATATGCCATCCTCACAGCCTCTGCAAGGGCCGTGAAACCATCATACATTGAAGAATTTGTCACGTCCATCCCGGTTAAATCGCATATCAGGCTCTGGTATTCAAAAAGGGCTTGAAGTATTCCCTGAGATATTTCAGGCTGATATGGCGTGTAAGAAGTTAAAAATTCATATCTTGAGATAATTTCATCAACCAGTGATGGTATATACCTTCTGTATATACCATTACCAAGGAAGAAATGTTCCGGTTTTTTGTTCATTTTTGAAATCTCATAAAACTGCTTTATAAGCTCCATCTCGCCTATTTCAGGGCCAAGATCGATGTCTATTCTAAGTGATTCAGGTATATCCTTAAATAGATCCATTTTGTCCTTAAGGCCTATGGTCTTAAGCATGACATCATCATAATCCATGAAAAACGATATTTAGAGGATATTTAAATATTTATCATGGAAGTTTTTATATTTATAAACATTTTATTTTAATATGTATGAATTAAAATTTATAAATTGAACAAAAGCAAACATTCGTTTTATTACCTTGATAAAAACCATATCCTTAATATCAGGGAAATTTAAAAACTATGATATATGTCATAAAAGAGATAATATTGTATTAATAGCATGATCCATGCTTTGTATATAAATTGGTATATAATCAAGGATAGCGCAGGTAACTGGCTTTATCATGGAAAGCCTGCCATGCTTTGTATATAAATTGGTATATAATCCATGGATATATGATAAGAAGAATCAAGGTATAAAAAAAGAAATATTATAATATATATTGTTTCAGCATTTGCAGGACTTAAAACATAATATTATAAATAATATTGATTATTCAAACATAAAGGATCAGAGTCTTTTAAAAATTACATATAAAATTATATCATTCATGATGAAAAAATATAATATTATTCCTGGAAAATTATTATAAATGGTTTTTACCCATGATCATGAAATTGTGTAAAGATCTGTTAACGTTTTTATAAAGCCTTGATACTGGAGTTTAATTTAAAATGATTCAGTATATCTGTAAATTTCTATAAATACCTTCGATGAGACTATTATTCCGGTAAGTGATGCAATTGATATTAACATTGTTGCAATTCCAAGACCTATGATGGAAACAATTGTTGGAAATGCAAGCACGGCCAAGAATGATGGAACATTGCCTATGAAATTGCTTAAACCTATTGCAGTTCCACGGTATTCCCTGGATGAGACCAGGGCCTGAGCCGTCAATAATGGCTGATTGTTCCAGTGGTTTCCAAAGATAAAGATTACCATGAAGATTAATGTTATATAATAGCGGCCAAGATAGATCGATAAACCTGAGCCAATAAGTGATATAAAGGCAATTATAAATCCGTATGAGCCAAGTCTTTTAAGCCCAAGCCTTGGCAGCATCAATGGACCTATAATGCCTGCAGGTACACCAAAAGCGTATATTAAAAGAGTTATTATCCTGGAGCCTATTATATTATATATATGAAGTCTTGTTACTATATATGGAATGAAAAATGCAAATGTGCTTACCTCAACGCTGCTGCATATGCCGCAGATCCAGGAGTATAAAGTTGCGTGCCATTTTAAATTGTTTTCCCTTAGCTTTTTTATGAAGTTTATGTATCCATGATTATTTACACTTATATTATCAAGCCTGTTATAGTTTATTAATAATATTATATTTGGAATAACTGATGAAAATATAACTAATCTCCATATAATCTTTGATAGGTGTATAAGCAGCATTAATAATATAATAGAATTTATTGACAGTATTGCAAGTGTTGCCATTTCAGTGTTCATTGTTCCAAAGTACTCGCGTTTTCCTGGTGATGAGCTCTCCATTATATATGAATAAACGTTTGGTATGTCTGAGCCAACAGGAAATCCTGCAATGAATCTTGATACCGTGAACATCAAGACATTCCTTGAAAAAAGAGACGCAATTGCTGCTATTATAAAAATTATATTATTTATTAAAAAACTTTTTCTCCTGCCAAGAGAGTCATTAATAATGCCGCCCAGTATTGAGCCAATGGCAGCACCACCTAACGTTGCGCCTGTTAAAATGCCTGTCCACGCTGCGTCTGCATTGAAATATCTTATTAAAAATATGCCCAGCATTGGTACTGTAAATACATTCATATGCCCAGCATTGGTACTGTAAATACATTCCATTCATCGACAAAGATGGATAAAAGCATTAGTTTTGGCGTATCATTCTTCATGAACATTGATTATTTCGATAAATATTCATATTTTTAAAGGTGCATGAAATGATGACTATAAATAATATTGTAATAAAAATTTATTAATCGATAAAGTTTTCTCCTGCTTTATTAATAAAGATTATGAAATAATTTATATATAAATATGGGATTAGCACCGGATGGATATTGCACAGGATATTGGAATACTTCTAATTGTTGTTGGTATAGTCTATTCAATATACCAGTTTCCAATCCTGCTGATTGGTTACCTTCATTTTCATGATTATGATATAGATTTTGACTGGGATAATTATAAACCGCTTGTCAGTATAATAGTACCTGCAAAGAATGAGGAAACTGTTATAGGCAGGTGCATAGAATCCATACTTAGTCAGGCTTACGATAATTTTGAGCTTTTTGTTGTTGTTGATAACTCGGATGATGATACATATAGAATAGCAAAGTCCTATGAAAGGGATGGAAGGGTTCACGTCTTCGAGAGGCATGGAAACTTAACAAAGGCATCTGCATTGAATTATGCATACTCAATGAGTCATGGCGAGATCATAGCAACTTACGATGCCGATACAGTGCTTGAGAAAAACACATTGAAAAATGCGGTTTATGGCATGAGGTACATGGATGCCGATGTCCTTCAGGGATACAACACATACATAAACAGGGAGGAAAACATCTTCACAAGGCTTGCAGCCATAGATGAGATTATTGTAAAGGTTTCAATGATAGGCAGGATGTATTTACATCTATTTGTTCCCGTTGCAGGATCAAATCAGTACTTTAAAAGGGAAACAATAAGGATCATAGGTGGCTGGAACGGCAACTTTCTTACAGAGGATCTTGAAAGCGGCGTCAGGATGGCTGCAAAGAGGATGAGATCTGCATATCTGCCAAGCGCCAAAGTTTACCAGGAAACCCCGGCCACATATTCAGAGTACATAAAGCAGAGAATAAGATGGCTGCGTGGCTACCACCAAGTCCTCCTGCATTCAAAAAAGGAGCTATCAGGACTGAGCGGTCTTGATATATTAATGATTGTACTCGCGCCGACATTTTCCGGAATACTTCTATTCTCATCGATATATATATCGATACTAAACTTTTACAATCCATATGTCCATTCAATGAGAACATATTTTATATCGCTTTTATTCATATTTTTTATGATATACATTATTGCATTTGTCCTGGCATTAATAAAAAAGAAGGAAAATGCGCTTTACATACCATTGGTTTATATATACGTTGTTTTAAATGCAATTATATCAATATACACATTCTTCCTTGAGATTCTTGGCGTTAAGCGTGTCTGGTACAAGGTTAAGAAGACCGGTAAAACAACGATGTAGGTGTGTCAATGGTTCTTGATTCATACAGAAAGAGCGCGGATAAAATTATAGATCCATTATCAAGGCTGTTTTTAAAATTCAGACCGAATACAATTACAATATTATCACTGATCTTTGCACTTATGGCAGGTATATTCTATTATTTAAGCCATTTCTATTTAATAATATCTTTTATTTTTTTATTGTTTTCATCGCTGTTCGATGCCCTTGACGGAAAGATTGCAAGGATAAAAAACTTACAGTCATTAAAGGGCGATCTCATGGATCATACCTTTGATAGATATTCTGACATATTTATAATAACCGGCATGATGCTTTCATTCTATGGAAATATCTACCTTGGTCTTTTTGCAATCATTGGAATATTAATGACCAGCTATATGGGAACGCAGTCACAGGCACTTGGTTTGAAGAGAAATTACTCCGGAATAGCAGGAAGGGCTGACCGTCTTGTTCTCATAATAATATTTACATTGATACAGTTCCTTGTACCCGGATATTTTCTTATACATGGAATAAAAATAGATGCAACGGATATTTTATTAATATGGTTTGGCGTTGCCGGGAATATAACTGCGGTAACAAGGTTTATTGATGCTTATAAAAATTTAAATTAATTCGTTTAACAATGATTTGTATTTATTTGAAAGCTCTGCTGCCTTATCCCTGCTTTTAGATTCTGCGTATATTCTTATAATTTTCTCGGTTCCTGAGGGCCTTATAAGAACCCAGCCTTCATCTTCAAGGATCTTTAAGCCATCGGTTTCATCGATCTTTTTATCTATTCTTTCAATTAGATCCTTTCTTATTTCCTCCCAGCCACGCCTTCTTTCCACCGAGCTTTTTACTATCGTGTAATCCGGTATATCATTTAAAAGCTGTGAAAGCGTTTTCTTCTCTGATGCAAGCAGGTTCAACATTAACGATAGGGTCATTGCACCATCCCTGCAGTACTGATGTTTGCCGTATATTATACCGCCATTTTCCTCACCGCCTATTACTGCCATGTTTTCTATCATGGTTCTTGCAACTATCGGTGCCCCAACCCTCGTTTTTATAAGTTTTGCATTCTTTTCAGCACATATATCTGAAAGTGCATCAGAGCTGCTTACAGGTGTTACAACCGTATCTCCATTTTTTACTGTGTACTTTACTATAAGCGCAAGGCTCTTATCCCCATCAATAAAGTTTCCGTGCTCGTCTATAAAGACACAGCGGTCGGCATCGCCATCATGTGCTATGCCTATATCAAAGTTGCCGGATCTCATTAATGATATTAGGTCACCAAGATTTTCCGGTTTTGGCTCGGAATTTCTTGATGAGAATGTACCGTCAGGATTTGCATTCAATGATACTATGTGACAGTTATACTTTGATAGAAGGTACGGGCTTGTAAAATATGCTGCACCATTTCCGGTATCTATAACAACCTTAAATTTTCTATCGCGTATCTTATCAACATCAACAAGAGACATTATTCCGTTTATGTATTCATCTATGGCATTGCTCTCTGGATAAAGCCTTCCAGATGATTTCCATGAAACCTTTTTAAATTTTTTGCTATCAATGAGATCCTCTATTTCCTTTTCTGATTCCTCTGATATTTCAGTTCCATCACTGGCAATGCATTTTATGCCATTGTACTCCGGTGGATTGTGGCTTGCAGTTATCATTATTCCTGGCAAATTATGTTTCTTGCAGTAATACTGAAGCCCGGGCGTTGGAAGAATCCCAAGGTATTTAACATCGGTTCCGGTCGACATCACACCAGAGATAACAGCGTTCATTATCATATCGCCGCTGATTCTTGTATCCTTGGCAACAGCAATGGTTTTTGAATTAAAATACGTTGAGACGGCCTTGCCAACGGTCATTGATAGTTCTGTTGTGAGATCCTCGTTTGGAATGCCACGGATGCCGTTTGTACCAAAATATTTCATGGTGATTAATCGTTTTTATTATAATAAACTTTTATCATCAATATTATAGATACGGCCGCGCCACATTATGTTTTTCATCCTGCTTGCCTTTATTAAATTCGATGTGTATATAAAAGGAATCATAATACCTATAATTATATAAATTGGTCTAAACTTTTTTAACCTCAGTATACTTTTTGAAATATAAACAATGCATGGTATTAAAAATAAAAAGAATAAGGGAGAATAAAAGATGCCCATAATAATTCCAGAGAAGAATAAAAACATGTATGAAAAGAAGAACAAAAGGCCGTAATATAAAACCTTTCTTGATGCTGATATTGAAAGGGCCGTTTGCCTGTTTGCCCACTCATAGAATTCATTGAAGTGCTCTGGTGAATTAACGACCGGCATTGCAGATTTTACATATGCTATCTTCTTGTTTTGAGATTTACACATCTTTGTTAATACAGTATCATCTGAAACATGCTCGCTGAAAAAATCTATCTTATTATCTATAAGATCCCTTTTAAATGCAAGGGAGCCTCCCCAGCCAAACCTTGTCAGGTCAGACTCCATCAATCCCTGGCCAACAAAGCCCCAGAGCTCCTTTACCCTTGACCAAAAGCCGGCAACAGGCATGAAGTATGGAAAGGTTGTTGATATGCCAATGTCTTCGGATGACAATGGTCTTAAAAGGTTTTCAAGCCAGTCTTTATTTACTGTTATGTCTGAGTCTGCTATAACGTATGAATCATACACATATTTTGAAAGTGCTGTTGCAATGGCCCTAACCTTGCCGCTGCAGTTTTTGCAATGGTAATCGCTTTTAATATAGTCTATATTAAGCCTTTTTATAATATTTAATGATTGGTCCTTATCATCATCAACAACACATAGAACATTATAATTCTTATAATTCTGGTCTGTTATTGATCTTAGATTCTCTTCAAGGGAGTAATCAATTCCACGGCATGGAACAATTACAAGGCAGCTTTTATTGTAATCACCATATCTATTACAATTTTTAACAGGATGGAACTCTATGTACAAAAAACCTGCAGAGATCAGTATTAAAAATATAATATATATTATAATAAGGATCATATTAATGATATGTCTTTTGTATCCACCTGGCTTACGCCCTCTATGCCTGCAAGTATGGACTCGACCCTGTCTGCCCTGCCCTCCTCGTCGGGCATTATTGCCTGGACATTTAGCGCCTTTAGCCCAAAGCCGATTTCCTCTGTTTTTATATCGTTTATCTTGCAGACACCGTTTAATTTCTCCCTTATTTTGGATTCAAGCTTAGAAAGATCGTTATCGACATCCTCTGGAAGAACCCTGAAAACAACAAGAACATCTCCCATGATATCACGGCCCCTTAAAGCCACATTTCGGGCAGACATAATCTGTTGAGTGCTCGCGGCACTGCTTGCATCTACCAATAACAGCCTCGCCACAGTTTGGGCAGTCAAATATTGAATATCCTGGCTCGACAAGCCCTATACCACATGATGTACAGTTATCCGTGCTCTTAATATTTATCACCTGCCATAAAGCAATTTAAAGCCTTATGATTATATTTTATATAAATATTTGTTATTTTACAGGCATTGCAATTTTCAATGTTTAATAATGGATTATTATTTTAAATGGTTTTTACCAAAGATTTATTTAGGTATACCTAATTATGATTTAGTGATGCTGCTTGGCTGAAAATTTTAACAGATTCAATAAAATCAAATTTTATTTAAAGTTTGGGGGCCCGGCGTGGCTTGTAATGATGGCAGATATGGATGCCAGCAGCACACTTGGCGCGGCAGAAACCGGAGTGACTTTTAAATACAATTTAATATGGTTTATTCTTCTTTTAATTATACCGCTTTACATTATACAGGAGCTCTCAGGGCGTATAGGCATAGCAACATCAAAGGGCTTTGGTGATGTTATAAGAGAGAATTATTCTAAAAGAACATCTGTATTAATGTCCTTTCCGATGGCCATTTCGGATGTTGTTACTTACGCAATAGAGTACATAGGCATAGCCATAGGTTTGAATTTAATCGGCATTCCAATTATAGTATCCCTGCCCGCTGTTTATATAATACATTTATTTGTTGTATCAAAGAGGAAGTATGCAAGAACCGAAAGGATACTTATACCTGTATCATTTGTCCTGATACTTGCATTCATTATTGACCTTTTCCTTAGGGGTTTTATAGATTCAAACCCGGTTTACATAAAGTTTTCATATTCATATATATTCATGCTTGCGGTCAACGTTGGGGCCGTTATAATGCCCTTCATGCTGTTTTTCCAGGCATCGGCAACCGCGGATAAATATAAATTCGTAAGAAATGCATTCTCCATGGCAAATATAAAGAATGTGGCATTAAAATCCATGAGGAGGGAGACCTTTCTGGGCGCCGTTGTTTCAGAGCTATTAATGGTCATTGTGGAAATGGTCTTCTCCGGGATAAAATACAATGGAAGCTTTGCATCGGCGGTTGAGCTTTCAGGCGCCCTTGATAATGTTGCCGGGCCTTTCTCACCATACCTTTTTGGAATCGGTTTAATATCTGCCGGCTTCATAGCATTAATAGTAATATCGCTGGGCAGCGCCTGGGGCATTGTTGAATCACTTGGCATTGATAAAAAGCACACATTCAAGGTATATATTATTGAAAGCCTTCCGGCGGTGATGGCTGGAATGATTCTGCCACCATCGTTTTTAATAAATATCGTGCTTTACCTGCTTGTTGTCTTTGTCTTTGTATTGATAGGCCCCGGCATAATACTTGGTATTATAGGCATAAACAAAGAGATCATGGGTAATCTTAAATTATCCAAGGCAAATGCAATTGCATACTTTTTTTCAATAGCATTTGTTATAATTTTTGGTATTCTTGCAATAATATAAAATTAAATAAAACAATTTCTTTGAAATTATTTAAATAATAATATACAATGCATAAACGTGGAATACGTACCTGATACCTCTGTAATAGTTGATGGAAGATTCACATCGTTTATATCGGACAAGGCCGGTTCAAGGGTAATACTCGCAGAGGCCATGCTTGCCGAGGTAGAGCACCAGGCAAATGAGGGGAGATCCATTGGATTCGCGGCCCTTGAGGAATTAAAAAATCTCAGAAAGCTTGCAGATGATGGAATAATATACATAGATATCTATGGAAACAGGCCCCAGGACTGGCAGATACGCAGGGCCAAGAGCGGTGAGATCGACAATATTATAAGAAACATAGCACTGGAAAACGATGCAGTGCTTGTTACAGGAGATAACATACAGAGAGACATAGCAATGATAAAGGGCATAAAGGTTGAGTATCTAAACGCCATTGAAAAGAACACAAGAAACATTGAGGAATTCTTTGGTGAAAATACAACGTCTGTTCATTTAAAGGCAAACATGAAACCTGTGGTAAAGAACGGTTACCCCGGCAGGAACGTCCTGGAGGAGCTCGATGAAATAGTAAGCTATGATGAGCTTGAGAACATAGCAAGCAATATTGTAAAGCGCGGAAAGCTTGAGGATGAATCATTTATTGAAATGGACATGTATGGTGCCACGGTCATACAGCTAAAAAATATAAGAATCGTAATAACCAGACCGCCCTTCTCTGACAGCCTGGAAATAACAGCCGTCAGGCCAATAAAAAAGCTGGACATAGATGATTACAATCTTGATAAGAGATTAATAGAAAGACTTGAAAATAAAGCCTCCGGAATACTCGTTTCTGGTGCCCCTGGTGCCGGAAAGAGCACCTTTGTAACTGCACTGGCAGAGTTCTACGCTGGAAAGGGAAAAATTGTAAAGACCATGGAAAAGCCAAGGGATCTGCAGGTATCAAATAAAATCACGCAGTACACAAGCCTGGAGGGTGACATGGAAAAAACCGGAGACATATTGCTTCTTGTAAGGGAGGATTACACGGTATTCGATGAGATGCGTGTAACCAGCGACTTTAAGGTTTATTCGGATCTTAGACTCGCAGGCGTTGGTATGATTGGTGTTGTTCATGCAACAAAGGCCCTTGATGCAATACAGAGGTTTATAGGCCGTGTTGAGCTTGGCCTTATACCACAGATTGTTGACACCGTAATTTATATAGAAAATGGTGGCATATCACAGGTTTTGACAACAGAGTACACTGTTAAGATACCGGCAGGTATGAAGCAGGAGGATCTTGCCAGACCGGTTATAATAGTAAAGGATTTCCTGTCAAACAAACCTGTTAGCGAGATATATTCCTTTGGAAATGAGATCGTTGTTGTTCCTGTTGCCCAGGAGATATCAGGAAATGCAATATATGATCTTGCGTCACGTAAAATAGAGGATGAGGTTAAAAGATTTTTAAATACAGATAAGGTTCTTGTTAGAATAGATGATGACACCAGGGCAACTGTAAGCGTTCCTGAAACAAAGATACCAAGGCTTATAGGCAAAAAGGGAGAGAACATATCAAATCTGGAAAAGCAGCTTAACATAAAGCTTGACGTTGAACCATTAAAGGAAGATTTAAACGAAAAGCAGGAGGCAATTATAGAAATAAAAAATAAAACACTGTACATAGACGTTGGAATAAAAAACAAGCCTGTTAGATTATACGTTGATGGTATAATGATAATGCGCGCAAGGACATCAGCAAAGGGCATGGTTAGAATAAAAATAAACAGCGATACAGGTTCATCGTTATATAAATACATAAAGGATGGTAAAAAGATAGAATACATGGTTGAAGAATAAAATAATACTAAAAATTTATTTAATTAAATAGTATAACAAAACATGTACGCATATGAAAAGGTTGTTGATTCAGGGGCAGATCAGCTTTTCTCAAGGATATATAAAAAATTAAAGGATGAGAACTGGGTGGTTGTTTCCTATATTGATATATCAGAGATGATGAAGAAGCAGTATAATATTACAATGGAGCCTTACTATATAATGGATGTGTGCTACCCTCCCGCCGCCAGGGAGCTGCTTGATGATAACTACGACATAGGCGCCTTTATACCATGCAAGGTAATACTTGCCCAGAGGGACAAAAAAACAAAGGTTATAATTCCAAGGCCATCTATATTAAGCAGGGAGTTTTTGAATTCCAGTGGAAAGATAGCAGAAAAGTACGAGGACATTATAATAAATCTTGTTGATGCGGAAATAAAATAATCTTATATATTATTAAAATAATTAACATTATGGATTATACAAGACTTGGTAATTCAGGAACTATTGTATCAAGGTTATGTATAGGTACATGGCATCTGCCAGGAAATGGATCATTTAACAACGGCATAGAAAATGTTGATGAGGCTGCATTTTCAAGGATATTCAAAAAGGCATATGATAATGGTATAAACTTCTTTGATACATCAAATATATACCATGGAAGGGTGGAGCATAACGAGGACTGCATAAAATGCACCGGAAACTCGGAAAGAATACTTGGCAACATTATAAAGGAATATGAGCGCGAAAGCCTTGTAATAGCCACAAAGGTCAGGGGCCCCATGGCAGGGTTTCCAAACGGTGAGGGTTTATCAAGGAAGCATATAATGTGGCAGATAAGAGAATCATTAAAAAGGTTAAAAACCGATTATATTGATTTATACCAGATACACTGGAGCGATAATAATACGCCACATAATGAAACAATGAAAACATTGAGTCATCTTGTTGATCTTGATCTTGTTAGATACATAGGATCAAGCAATGTCTCTGCATCAGATGTAACTGATTTTATGAACATAGCGGAGAAAAATAATTATGAAAAATTTATAACAATGCAGGAGCCTTACAATATATTGAACAGATCAATAGAGGAGTCAAAATTCGATGTTGCAAGGTCAATGGGGCTTGGAATACTTGCATATGAACCATTGGAACAGGGAATATTATCAGGAAAGTACATGAAATCGAGTACTGGTAGGATAAGCTATTACAAGGATTTATCAAGAAGGATAGATGAAACCTCTGAAATGGTCATAAGGCTCAGTGAAATAGCAAGAAAACTTGATGTTACCATGGCACAGCTTGCAATAGCCTGGATATTAAAAAGGTCTGAGGAGGCATCTATAAATATAATACCAATACTTGGAGTAACAAATGAAAATTACCTTGATGAAAATCTTGAGGCGCTTAACATAAATATAAATAATACATACATGAAGATGATCGATGAATTATAATATAAATTTTTAATAATATTAGAAATAATAAGAATTTCATATAGAAAAAGATAATATATTAAAAATAATTACACTAAACATGGGAGATAAGCTGGCAGAGGTGGAGATCTCAAAAGACGGTGATATATACTACGTCAGGATCACACTACCAAACGGTGATGTTGTAAACATGGAAAACGAGAGCTTCGAGGAGGTGCTTGAACAGATAGCAAATGATCTCCAGGAGAGGTACAGCTCATAATGCGAGGATGGCCCAGGGGTACGGCGGCAGCCTGCTAAGCTGTTTCTCGTAATGAGAGCGTGGGTTCGAATCCCACTCCTCGCGCTTTTAATTATAAATAAAAATTATTTTTAGTATTCATTTGAATAATCCATATCCCGGATGTTGTTCTTCCTGTCTTCCCTGTTTATGTATCTGAACAGGAATATTAAAAGTAAGAATGCCGGTATTGAAACAGGCCAGACACGCTCCAGTATATAGTTCAATGGGTAGTTTGCCAGCTCCATGGTTATCGTCCATGTTTCAACTGCACCTGCAATGGCAAGCTCCAGCACAATAAAAAGGTACATCTCTATTAACCTTGTGAATAGCCTTTTTGTGCTGTAATTCCTTTTTCTTAGCGTTATTAGATAATATATTATATAAATATTCATGGCAGATGCTATTGCATAGCTTGGTATCTCGAGCCAGGTATCAGGTAATAAAAATAATGATATCGCCAGGAATAGTCCTGATACATGGTAATGCACGGTACCCTCGGCTGCAAGAACCAGTGATGTCTCTGTTATTGAATAAACAAAGAATATTACACCGATAACAGGAACTATAAATTCTATTGTTGCTATTAATAGATTGTGTGGAAAAATAGAAAGCCACATCGTTATAAATGGCTGGGAAACAATTGAGCTCTGCTCAAGCTTGAATGCATTGTAAAGTCCGGGATTGTTATAAGGTATTGAGGAAACACCAAGATAGATGGCTATTTCAAGTACGAAGAATATTATAAAGAGCTTGCCTGCAGTAACCTTCATGAAAGATAATTTAAATTATACTTAATAATCTTTATTAATCTCCGGGTTTTCCTCAAGGTATTTTTTGTAAACATCAAGAATTGTTTTTAATCTTACTATGCCTATAAAATTACCATCCTTGACAACGGGACACCAGGTTGTTCTGTTCTTCATCATAAGCTCCCATGCTGCCTCGGCATTGCTTTCAGGCCTTATAAATGATGTTGCCGGTACATAGTAATCGTTAACCGGGCCGTACCTTGCATTTTCAAGATCTGTTACATAGACCGTTCCCAAAAATTTCTGGTTCTGGACAACAGGCAGCGAGTAAAGTTCATAATAGTTCATTAGTTCCCTTGCGGAATATATTTCATCGTATGGTTCAACGTATATCTTTTCTATGTTTAGATCCTTAATAATTATATTTTTAAGCAGTGGGGATGAGAATTCACCCATGTTTGCAGGTGAATCCCTTCTTGTAAGTACCTGTGATTCATATATGCTGTATTTTGTACCTGAAACAATATATGATATTGCAACTGCAAGCATGGCACCAGGGAGTAATTGAAGGCTACCGGTCATTTCAACGACCATTAAAATAACAGAAAGCGGCACCTTTCCGGCAGCACCAAAAAAAGAAAGCATTCCAATGATAACAAATGGTGCAATGTTTGGTGCTATGTATGGAAAGCCAAGATGAACTAGATAACCAAGAAGCGCACCAAGTGATGCACCTATGAATATGCCAGGCGCAAAGACACCGCCTGAGCCACCGCTGGCTACAGTAAATGATGTTGCAAATACCTTCATAAATGGAAGGAAAACCAAAAATATTACCAGCGGCATGCCATAATAAACAAATTCATTGAACCTGCCGTATTCAAGGAGCTGAACCCAGCCATATCCTGTGCTCAGAACCTCCGGGAAAAACAGTGCAATAATTCCGGTAAATGCAGCACCTATTATCGGTTTGTAATACGGTGATAAATTTAACCTTTTAAAAAAATCCCTTGTGCCGTAGAAAAACCTTACGTAGAAAATTGCAAAAAGACCTGTTATTAAACCAAGGGTTGCATAGAACGGCAAACGCAGTGGATTGAATGGTAAAAGATAATAACCAAAAATTGGCTCAAAGCCGACAATTGAGGCAAATATTGAATAGCCTACTGATGCAGCCACTATTGAAGGAAATAAAACCTCGGTTTCCATATCCCTTCTGTACAATATCTCGGCTCCGAGAACAGCACCACCTATTGGTGCCTTAAATATTGTACCTATGCCAGAGCCTATGCCAACAGCAACTGCTATTCTTCTATCCCTTGGTGTTAGCCCAAGAAGATCTGCTATAAATGAGCCAAGGCCTGCTGCTATCTGGGCTGTTGGCCCCTCACGGCCTGCAGAGCCACCCGAGCCTATCGTTATTGCAGAGGCTATTGTTTTAACAACAGGTATTCTTCTTCTTATCTTTCCATAGTTGTAGTGAAAAGATCTTATTGCACTATCCGTTCCATGACCCTCGGCCTCAGGCGCAAACCTTTGGACAATGAAGCTTGATATTGCGGCACCAGCAATTAAAACGACCGGTATTAAATAGAATCTAAGTGCATAAAAATGATAGATGAGTGAGCCATTTTCACCGAGCGGTCTGGGAAGGTTTGTTCCAACAATCCTTGCAAGAAATATGTATTCGAAAAATCTTATTGAAAAATAAAAGATAGTAGCACCGAGACCTGATATAATGCCTATGATTAGTCCCATGATAAACCATTTCTCGAAATATGGCAGTGATGATAGTTTAAAGCTAATTCTTCGCATATATTCATTGGCATTATATAGTAATTTAAATATTTAACCAATTAAAATAAACTATAAATATCCCTATAAATATCCTGCATCAGGATATTTAAATATGGAATTTCAAGGACTGGTAATTGCAAAAAAATTTTATAGATATTAATATTTAAAAATTAATGATAATGCTTATAGACTTTGATTATTTCTTTGCACAGGTTGAGGAGATAAATGATCCATCACTAAAGGGAAAACCTGTCGTTGTATCCGTTTATTCTGGCAGAAATGAGAGAAGCGGCGCTGTTGCAACATCAAACTACGAGGCCAGGGCCCTTGGCATAAAATCAGGAATGCCACTTTACAGGGCACTTGAAATAGGAAAAAACCGTGCAGTTTTTTTACCGATAAGAAAGGATTTTTATCAAAAGTACTCTGATAAAATAATGGATATAATATCAGAATACTCTGAAAAAATGGAGATAGCAAGTATAGATGAGGCATATATAGATATTGATGGAAACGACTGTAAAATTGGCATTGCAAATGAAATAAAAAACAGGATATTAAATGAAACCGGAATAAAGGTCAGCATAGGAATAGGTATAAACAAGGTAATAGCAAAGATGGCCGCAGAGATGGCAAAGCCAAATGGCATAAAATGCATATCAGCTGATGAAACAGAGAAATTTTTAAATGACATAAAGATAAATGATATACCTGGAATCGGAAAGGTTCTTTCTAAGAATTTAAATGAGATTGGCATCGAGTATTTAAGGGATATAAAGAATTTTGATGTAAATAAGATAAAATCCATACTTGGTGAATCAAAGACAAATTATCTTTACGAATTGTATGAGAATAAATATTTTAGCCCTGTTGAGCCAAGGGTAAAAAAGAACTTTGGAAGATATTTAACACTGCCAGAGAACACAAGGGACATTGATAAGATAGTTCCATATCTTAAAAAGAGCATTGATGCAGCATATGAAAAGGCACCTGGAATACCACAGGAAATAAGCGTTGTTGCAATAATGGAGGATCTTGACATTGTATCAAGATCATACACAGGAAATGCAATAAAGAGGGATAATTCAATAAATATAGCATTGAACCTTTTAAATAAAATAATCTCAGAGGATAATAGAAACATAAGAAGGATAGGCGTAAGATTAAGCAAGATCTCAAAAAATAATACATTAGATGATTTCTTCTAAAGTTTTTTAAGATATTTATCGAAATAATATTTTATCTTTTCTTCAAGTTCTTTATCGATATCTATATCATTCAGCCTTGCCATTGCAATAAGTCCTGATGCCCTTATGATCTCATTTTTTATTGCCTCTGATGTTTCCAGCATCTCAGTATTTATCGCTGCAATTCTTGATTCAATCATGGCAAGCTTTATCATTTCCTCTCTCTTAGTTTTCTCGATATTATCGACTCTATCTCCGTTATTGTTTTTAGATCCTCCTTCATCTCCTGGAGCCTCTTTTCCATGTTCGCTAATTTTTCCTCCTCCTCCTGATAATTCATAATTTCACTTGCTTAACTTAAATTTTTTATCCATGTCATCCATACCCTGAACAAGCTCCTCAAGATCCCTGAGTAAATGCATCATATCAACCTCAACGGCCTCTGATAAAAGGCTTACCTCTGTTAATATTTGCTCATCATCGTCGTTTAATTCTAAATCATCTGTTTTATCATTTATTGATGTTACTGCATCCTCCATGGCATCGTTTAGCTTCGATATAAAGTCTTCAAGGATCTCCTTCTGTTTTTTAAGGTTTTCAATATCCGTTCTCACAGACATTATGCATAATCATAAACAATATAAATAAAGCTTTGCATGAATTAATTATTATATCTTTAAAGGTAATACAAAATTATGATTATAAAAGGTATCCAGGCTCAAAGGATGAACTATAAAGATGCTGTTAAATATCTCAATGATCTTTGTTTTGATTCAGATATAACATTAATGCCTGAAAAATGGATAACAGAAAGATTAAACAATGAAAATATTGAAAATATTATAAATATATTGATTGAAAAATCAAGGAATAAAACAATAGTCCCGGGATCATTCTCATTCATCGATGAAAAACTTTTCAACCGTTCATATATAATATCAGATGGTGCCTTAATTGGATATCAGGATAAGATAAATTTGTACATGGGAGAATCCATTTATTATAATCCAGGTAACAAAATAAATGTTTTTGAAACAATGCATGGAAAAATTGGCATAGCAATATGCTATGATCTGGATTTTCCATACTATGCAAAGATTCTTATAAAAAAAGGTGCGTCATTGATATTAAATCCCTCTTTAATAAGGTACGAGTTTCACAATGAATGGCATCTCTATGTTGAATCAAGGTCCCTGGAGAATAGAATACCTGTAATCTCTGTAAATTCTGTTTCAGATGATTTTAAAGGTGATTCAATTGCAGCTGTACCATATAAATATAAATACGGTGTAAAAATAAAAACATTCTGTGAAAAAAATAGGGATTTAATAATAGATTTAAAAGATATATTATACGATGAAATAAAAAAGAGAATTAATGAGGACAATGGTATTTACGATTTTATTCCTCCTTGAGCTCGGTTCTCTTTGCTGTGTGCTTTAGGCCACTCATTGAATTCATTGCATTCTCCTCAAGGGAGCGCCCACCTGTTTCCATTGATAGTGCATATAATATGATTCCGCCTATGATAACCATGACTATATCGTAGATTAAAGAGTTAAAAAGGCCTATTGCGGCGTAAATTACAAGTGCCGGAAGTGCCAGTCCGAATTCAAAAAGTTTTTCCCAGCCAACCGCGAGACCTCTTGAATTTGTTGTGGATATTTCTGCAGCCGGCAGGTACTGTAATGTCCCTATGAAACCAACGTTTATGAAGAAGAACAGGCCAAACATGCCTATTACCAGGTCAACGCTTATGAAGTGGTAAATATATGCGAATAAGAGCACTATTAATGGTATTGCACTTAAAACAAAGCCGAGAAGTCCCATAAGCCTTCTTCCAACACGGTCAGCAAGGATTAATGTTAGAACAACGCCGAATGTACCTATCAGATCTATTAGGAATGTGCCAAATGTTGCGCCTGCATATGATACATGGAAATCATCCTTTAAAACAGCTGACGAGTAAACTGAAACAAGGTTAACAGTAAGTGCATATGCTGCACCTATCCAGAATATGTATGCTATTGCCCTAATGTTTCTTCTGTTGAAGAACTCTCTTACATGCTCACCAATGCTTGTTTTCTTCTCAAGTTCTATCTTATCTGGATCTATGTATATTCCATGCTTTGCCAGCTTCTTCTCTATCTTTGGTATTAAATCCTTTCTTCCATTGGCCTTTGCCCATCTCAGGCTTGGTGGCATATCAAACCTTAGGCCGAAAAGTATTAATACCGGAACAGCTGCTATGAAGAAATCATACCTCCAGGCCAGTAAAGCGCCTACTTATGCAGTTAAATAGAATCCTATCAATGTTGTTGCAAGTGTTCCAAACATGAAGAAGATCTTCTCCATTGATAGTAATGATCCCCTTCTCTTTATAGGTGCGTATTCAGATACCAGTGGCAGGGCTGCAGCATAGTCAAGTCCTATGAATATTCCGAGTATTAACCTTGTAACAAAGAATGTAATAAAGCCCGTGGATAACCCGCTCAAAATTGCAAATATGGCCATGCCCAGAGTATCATACAGGAAAAGCTGCTTCCTTCCTATAGCATCAGATAGGATTCCACCAAAGATTGCACCACCGGCAACACCGACCCAGTATGCAGCATTTGCAAGTGCAGCGGCAACCAAGGACAATTCAAATAATGTTCTTACCTCTGTTAATGACACTGCCGCACCAAACTCGTTGAATGCATCCGTGAAAGGGCCAAGTGCGGCCGTTATTGTCAGCAATAACTGGAATCTTCCAAGCTTTGCACTGTCTATAGTTTGGAATTCCGTATTTGCATTCATGAATTTATATTAAGCCATACCTAATAAATATTATGAATAAACTTTATATATTAAATATTAAATTTAATATTAAATTTAATTAAATGCACTAATATTCTTATAAAACTTATTCCTGTAATTTAATAAATTATAGATATAATATTTAATAATTGTTTTTATAACATTTATGGATAATTATTTTAACATTAAATTATATTAATATATATGAAATACATACGTTTTGGCAACTCTGGATTAAAAGTTTCAGAGATAGCACTTGGCACCTGGCATCTTCCAAGCTCAAATGATGTTGATTCCTTTAATATAAACAAGGTCGATGAACCGGCGGCATTAAACATAATAAAAAGTGCCGTTGATTCCGGAATAAACTTCTTTGATACAGCCAATATTTACCACGGTGTAATGCAGAATCCAGATGTTTATCACACAGGCAACTCCGAGAGAATCCTTGGAAGAGCATTAATAGGATATGACAGGGAAAGCCTGGTAATATCAACAAAGATCATGGGCAGAATGGCAAATCATCCAAATGGCATGGGCCTTTCAAGAAAATACATAAGATGGCAGGTAAACGAATCATTAAAAAGGTTGAAAACGGATTATATAGATATACTGCACATGCACATGCCAGACATAACAACACCAATTGAGGAAACTATCGATACACTATCATCACTTGTATATCAGGGGTATATATATTATGCAGGAGAGAGCCATTTTCATCCACAGGATATAATTTACATTCTAAAGTATTCAAGGGATGTTCATTTGCAGATGATATCAATGCAGGAGCCCTACAATTTAATAGATAGATACATAGAAAAGGATAAGATTGATATAGCAAGGGTCTATGGCCTTGGCATAATGGCATACATGCCGCTGGCACATGGCTTTTTATCAGGAAGGTACATAAAAGAGGTGCCGCCAATGTCAAGGAGCGATAACCTATCAGTTTATATAAATAATGATAATATAAAAATACTTAATGAGATAAACGAAATAGCAAGAAGTCTTGATGCAAGTCTGGCACAGATCTCGATATCATATATATTAAAAAAGAGCGAGATCATGAACATACCAATTGTTCCGGTTATTGGTGTGACCAGGGTTGAACAGCTTAATGAGCTTGTTGAATCATTAAATATAAAAATACCTGAAGATTATATTAAAATGCTAGATGATCTATCCATACAGTTTAAAAATAAATACATTGAGGATTACAAAAGGATAATAAAGTATAATATCAATTAATTACCCCTGGAAAAATAGATTAGATTAATCATCATATTATACCATGAAGGCAGCATTTTTGAAAAAACTGAACTCAGAGCTTGAAATAGATGATATAGAGGAGCCAGAGCCAGGCGATGATGAGGTTGTCATAGAACAGAGATATACTGGAATATGCTACAGGGACATATTAACAATGCAGGGCTTCCAGCCCAGGGTTAATATACCTGTTATACCAGGTCACGAGATATCAGGAAGAATTATAAAAAAGGGAAAAAACGTTGAGTCATTTAATATCAATGAAAGGGTTTCAAGCCTGATATACATACCATGTGGAAAATGTGAATTCTGCCTTTCCGGAAATGAAAACCTTTGCGTAAACAAAAGGATCTTCGGTGAGTCCGTAAACGGCGCATACAGGAAATATATAAACGTAAATATGAATTCATTGGTCCACGTACCTGACAACATTCCTGAGGAAAGCTCCGTAATAGCGGCCTGCGTAACAGGCATGATAATACATGCACTCAGGATTGGGAATATATCAGAGAAAAAAACAGTTTTAATAACAGGCGCCGGCGGGGGCGTTGGCATGCACGCTATTGAAATAGCAAAAACCTATGGTGCCACGGTCATAGCTGAAACAACTTCTGAATGGAAGAAGAAGGCCATCTATGAAGCAGGTGCTGATTACGTTGTTTCAGGCAGTTATTCAAAAGACGTAAAAAATTACGGCGGTGCCGACATTGTACTTGAAATCGTTGGAAAGGATACATTTAATGAATCCTTAAGGTCCTTAAAGACCGGCGGCTCACTGGTATTAATAGGAAATGTGAGGCCGGCAAGTGCAGAGATGCCAATAGGTTTAATCATAATGAAGGGAAATAAAATTATAGGAAGCCTGAGCTCAACAAGAAAAGACGTCTCAGAGGCGCTTCAGCTATCATCTGAAAAAAGGATAAGTCCAAGAATCTTCGATAAGGTCTCTTTAAATGATGTTAACAGGGCATTTGATGATATGATAAATAAAAGGAACAACGGCAGGATTTTAATAGATTTAAATAAATAGGAAAATACTAAATACCATGAAATTAATTTATTTTCAATGGCTGTGGTACCAAAAAGATCAATAGCACCAAGAACTGGATTTATCTACAGAAAGAAGAGAAAGCATTCCTCCAGGCAGAGGTTCGAGCCCGGATATATAACAAGGCAGAGCGAGAAGAATAAAAAGGAAAAGGAGAATATATCGAATTTAAGAAAGAAATTAAATAAATGCAGGAACAGAATGGACTGTGTAAAAAAGGTCGTAAAATCATCAAATCTATGCTTTCACAACATCGGTGAGAATAGCGATAGAATATATCTAAAAAATGGTGGTTATTTCTATTTATACGAAAACAGATGGTTTTATCATAAAAAGCATTAATCCCATTTTTTCTCCCAGGATTCAAGGTTCTCTATAACATTTTTAAGATCCCTTCCCTTGTCTGTAAGTGAGTATATAACCGAGAACGGTTGCGTTGATACAACATTCCTTGATACTATGTTTGCATTTGATAGCCTCTTCAATGCACCTGACAGCGTTTTAGAGCTTATTCCATTTATTGATTTTAAAAGCTCGTTGAATCTCATGTCCTTTTCCAGGAGAAACCTTATTATTATAATATCCCACTCACCGCCGATATCCTTTATTGCTGATGACAGTGGACATTTCATTTTCTCATTGATCATGTTTACTGTAATATATCAGATGTATATAAAGTATCATAAAGTATTTAAGTATCATAAATATATTAAATTTATAAAGTAAATTGAGGGTAAATCATGGAGAAATTTATAGAGAAGGTAATAAATGGCAGGTACACGTACGATGGTGCAGGGGTCAAATTGATGAGGGTATTTTCAAACATAACGGATTTAACAGACCCATTTTTACTGCTTGACAACTTTGGATCAAACAGAATAGAAGATTACATCAATGGATTTCCGTGGCATCCACACAGGGGCATAGAAACAGTTACATATGTATTAAATGGAAAGGTTGAGCATCATGACAGCGAGGGTAACAGGGGAACAATTTATCCAGGTGATACACAGTGGATGACCGCTGGCAGTGGCATATTTCATGAGGAGATGCCAGGGTACATTGAGGAAAATAAAAAGATATACACAGAGATGTCCGGCTTCCAGCTCTGGGTAAACCTTCCAGGGAACAAAAAGATGACAACACCGGTTTACAGATCATTAAAGGCAAATGACATACCTTTAATAGAAATAGAAAACAGCAAAATAAAGTTAATAGCTGGAAGATTCGGCAAGGACTACGGGTACTACGATGGCGGAACCCAGGATGTAACATACATGCATGTAATGCTAAACGATGATGAGATAGTATTTAAAACAGTGGAATCCTATAGAACGATAATATACATCTTCGATGGATATATAATGATAAAAAATAACAGATACGAAAAGGGTGATGCCATTATACTTTCAGAACCGGGCGATCGCATAACGATCTATGGACAGGGTCAATTCATGTTTATGAGCGGAAAGCCTTTGAAGGAGCCGGTTGCATGGTACGGCCCAATAGTTATGAACACAATGGATGAGATAAACCAGGCAATAATAGATCTCAGAAGAAACACCTTTGTAAAGGAGAAAAACCCAATATTCGAATCCTAAAAAACCCTTATTGCCATTGCCTCCTTATCTGAAAACGATACATAGCCCTTGCAAATAACATTTATTTTATCGTTTTTTTCTATTTTTATCTCTGTGCCAGGAAATGCATTGATTTCAACAAGCTTTTTTAATATTGATATATCCTCATAGACTATCCTTGAGAGCGTATAAACGCCTGGTTCAACAGAAAATATGGATTTATCATTCATTTTTTGATCGGGATTTATTGGATTTCCATGGGGGCATCTATCAGGATTTCCCAGATTTTTAATAACGTATGGAACGTACTTATCGTTTATTGCGTGCTCTAAATCCATTACCTCCGAATCTGTTTCCTCCCATGGCACCTCAAAGATCTTTAATGCCATAACCTCGGCTATTCTATGTCTTTTTATAACTGGGTATGCAAGCTTCATACCCCTGTCCGTTAAAAGTATATCACGGCCTATACTCTTTATTAAACCGCGGTTCCTTAATTTATCAAGATACTCTGAAACTGTCGGCATTGAAACCTTTAACCTTTTACTTATCATTGATTCATTTGCACTGCCGAATGCATCCATGTTGTTATAAATCTCCTTTAAATAATCCTCAAGATTGTTCTTGAAGTTCATGTATATATATCATTAATTTTATAGATAACATTTTCCATTATTTATTTAATTTCTTATAGAGCTCTGCTATTTCTGATACATCCTTTGAACCAAGATTCATTTTAAGGCCCAGCTTCATCATGGTATTATTTAACTGAACCATGGGAATCTCCTCTATACCAAGCTCCCTTGATGAGTTTATTGCCATTTCTATTACGTGCTGGGCAAGTTCAAGAGAGAACGATGGCTCGTATTTGGATGAGATCTGCCACGGCAGCCTGAACAATTCAACGGTGTTTGCACCGCCAAGGGATAATGCCCTTATGGCAGTGTCCTTGTCTATACCAGCCCGTTCTATAACCACCGAGACCTGACCGAGAAGATCGACTATGGCCGTGCCTATCATATTGCTTATTAACTTCATCATTGTTGCCTGTTCATGGGTGCCTATGAAAACGTGTGTGCCAAGGGCATCAAAGAGATTATTTATTTTATTATATGTCTCCATGTCACCGCCGACAAACATTGCAAGGTCGCCCTCGTTTGCCTCCTTTGGGCCGCGTTCGAGCCTGCATGTTAGATAATTTTTTGAATTGTTTATTATTGCCAGATTTTCGTGCAGTTCCCTTATATCAAGTGTTGTTGTATCTATTATTATCGATTTATTATTATAACTTGAAAGTGCCTGCTTAACCTCAAGACCGGTTGGCAATGAAAATATAACTGCATCGTTATTATATAGATCGTCAATGGAGTCCGCAGGCTTGAAGTTTTTTATACCGTTAAATCTTCCGTAGGCCATCTTGTTTACATCGTAACCTGTAACATTAAAGTTCTTTTTTAGTAGCGTGTATGCCATACCACTGCCCATCCTTCCAAGACCAAGAACGCCAACGTTCATGATAATATAAAGATGACATGAATATTAAATTTACCACGAAGCCAAAAATTATTAATCATTGTAAAATAATTAAATATGGTTATATACATAATTTAAATTTCATTTTTAAATGAGCATAGGCAACATAATAGTAGCAATTATTCACTTCGTTGAGTATATAATAATAAAGCTTGGATATCCGGGAGTCTTCTTTTTGATGCTCCTTGAAGGCATGTTATTGCCGGTTCCATCAGAGGTTGTCATGCCATTTTCTGGCTACCTGGCATACTATGGCATGCTTGATCCTTTTAATAGATACGCTTCTATTATAATATTATTAATAGTTGGCACTGTCGGCAATTTAACAGGGGCCCTCATAGCATATGCAATAGGAAGGTATGGCGGCGATCCATTTATAATAAAATACGGAAGGTACCTAATGTTGAATAGGGATACAATAGATAAATCCAAGATCTGGTTTGAAAAATATGGCAAGCTGTCAGTTTTCACAACCAGGTTTTTACCTGTTTTCAGAACATTTATATCTATACCTGCAGGAATAGCAAACATGGATTTGGGTCAGTTTTCATTATATACTATCGCAGGGGATCTTGTCTGGGATTCGATATTAATATACCTTGGAATACTGCTTGGATCAAGATGGGAGACCATTCTTGGATTCTTTAATAATTTAACATACATTGCAATAATAGCCTTTATAGCGGCAATAATCATTGTTTACTATTACCTTGCGATAAAACCCAGGAAGACTTTAAACAAATAAATAATATAGTAGTAAATAATATCTATATATGTTCACCGATTCCTACGATGAGGTAGACAGATCATTTAAATTCCTCTTAATATCAAGGGCGGCCAGATCCGTTTCACTGATATTCGTTACTTTATCATTATCGCTGTACCTTCATGCGCTTCATTATCCGGTTACCTTTATAGGTCTATTATATGTCCCAATAACAATCTTCAATGTCTTTTTAACATTTTTCCTTGGAACGGCCGGTGATCGTATAGGTTATTCAAGGGTACTATTCATAGGAGAATTATTTCCTCTTGTAGGAATGCTGATACTGGCTGTTTCAACAAATATATATTTAATAGCCCTGGGTGCAATTATAGCCGGAATAACAGGCGGTGCTGGCGGAATGCGTGGAGCCTTTTCCCCTGGAATGACGGCATACGTTGCAAGCAGCTATGATGTTGACAATTTAAGGGTTCAGAGACTGTCTCTTTTGAATGCAACTGCATCATTCTTTTCAATATTTAGTGGCCTTATGCTTGGATCATATATAATATTCAAAAGCTATGTGAATATAATTGAGTTTTATCACATATTCTTCTACGTTTCATTTGCACTTGTTCTTGTATCTGTGATTTCCCTTGCAATGCTAAAGGAATTTAGAAGACCAAAGAAGACAACAAGGATGATGAAAAAGGAGAGCTTTAAATATTTATTAAAGATCATAGCGCCGAATACAATAAATGCAGCAGCGATAGGAATAATGATGCCACTTCTGCCACTCTGGTTTGAGTTAAGCTTTCACATAGGGCCATCTTATGTCGGTGATATATACACTGTTGCATATGCAAGCACTGCCATTGGCTCATTTGTATCTGGCAGGTACATAAACGGCAGGGTGAACTCGTTATTCATAGCGTCCGTTGCCCATGTTATTCAGGGAGCGTTCTTTGTTATACTTGCCTTTACGCCGTATTTAATTATTGCATCGGCATTATATATAATAAGAATGGGAATAGCCGGTATTGGCTCACCAATGCGTGGTGCCATAAATGTGCGTGGAATAAACAGGGAGGATTATGGCACGGGAACAAGCATACAGGGAGTTTCAAACAGGAGTGCGCAACTTACAACAGGTCTTTCTGGCTATTTAATGGATTACTCTCTGGGCCTGCCTTTGATAATAGGCGGCATAATACAGGCTATTGGAGGCATAGTTTACTATGATTTATTGAAATCATACTATAAGGGAAGGATCTTCACAAAAAGGGATGTTGATGCAAAGTGATGGATAAAAGGGTATGGTATCTAGGCCTCACAAGGCTGATAAGAACTACAGGTCGTGTTTCGTCGTTTATATTTCTTCCATTGATATTCGTTTTTATATACCATTTATCATTTATTTTAACAGGCATAATACTCGGTTTTTCAACGTTTTTAATGTCCCTTGTTCAGTATTACTCTGGCGCAATGACTGATAAAATAGGCAGAAGATTCTTTCTTATATTTATACCGATACCGGCCGGTTTCCTTTACATATTGATGTTTTTAACTGTTTATTATAATTTATCATATATAATATTAATAGCACTGTTTGAAATGACAATAATAGTAAATGCACTTCAATATCCGGCCATCGAGGCAGCAATAGCAGATATAACATCAGAATCACAGAGATTATCAGGTTATACCATAGTCAGGGTTCTTGCAAACGCCGGTGCGGCCATAGGCCCAATAGCAGGTGCTGTGCTTGCAACATACAATTTCGGATACATATTCTTGCTTGCCGGAATAGCAACATTTATTGAAATAATAATACTTTACTTCAACGTTAAGGAAACATACATACCAATAAAGGAGAAAATATATGCGAAAAAGCTAAGCCATCTCTTCAATGACAGATTCTTTTTAATATTTTCAATAATTGGCATAGTTCTTATGCTGTTTTTAAGACAGAGGGGCGCTTCATTAACACTGTTCGCATTTGATATAGAGAAATTGCCAATACTTTATCTTGCATATATATATGCCGTAAATGGCCTGCTTGTTGTTATTTTTCAGTATCCAATATATAATATATTAAACAGGATGAGCCCTGTTATAGGCAGATCAATAGGGGTTGTATTTTATTTTATAGGATATATAATACTGGCCTTTGGACATGACCTTGAATTCTTCTTAATATCAATGTCTGTAATGACAATAGGCGAGGATTTTGTTGCACCAACAACACAGACAATAATCACATTGATAGCACCATCAAATTTGAGGGGTACATACATAGGAATATACAATTTAATAACAAGCTTTGGCTCACTTTCAGGATCAATTATTGGGCTTTACGTTCTGTCATACTTTTATTCGGATGCATCAATATTCTGGATAATCTTTGGTATTGGCACCTTAATAACCGGCCTTTCCTACATTGCAATAAATTCAATGTTCTATTACAGTAAAAGAAAAGTGAACACAATAAAAATAGCAAGCAGATAGCATCGAAACTCTTAAATTTATATATAACATTACGAACTGGGCTCGTGGCCTAGCATGGATAAGGCACCGTCCTTCTAAGTCGGTGATCGTGGGTTCAAATCCCACCGAGCCCGTTTATATTATAATAAAATAATCAATGCTTTAATAAATATTTTAATTGCAATTATCATAAAAATTTCAACGTTCTCGGAAGCTAAGGGCATCATTTAATTATAAGATAACATCAGGTATTGATATAACATATGAGTATCTTCTTTATATTAATTATTAAAGATAATTTACAAAAATAATAAAAGAAAATTATTAATAAAATATGTTATACTCAATTAATGGAATCAAATATACATAATTTCCATAAGATGAGCATAAACGAAAGGCTTCAAAAATTAATGGAGTTTTCAAATTTAACAGATGAAGATATAAATAAATTATCATCCTGGGTTATGCCAATGGAAACCGCAGATCACATTATAGAAAATGTTGTCTCAAGGATATATTTACCAATGGGCATTGCCACAAATTTTCTTATCAATGGCAGGGATTATCTAATACCAATGGCAATAGAGGAGCCATCAGTTGTTGCCGCATGCTCAAACGGTGCAAGGATTGCAAGGGCAGGAGGTGGCTTCACTGCATATGCAAGCGAGCCAATGATGTATGGCCAGATACAAATTGTTGATATTAATGATCCTGAGCTTGCAAGGATAAATATAATGAAAAACAAGGCCAGGATCCTTGAGATGGCAAATACAAGAAGCAGTACGTTAAAAAGCCTTGGTGCCGGTGCAAAGGATCTTGAAATAAAGATCTTTGATGACATGATGATAATTTATTTAAAAATAGATGTCCAGGAGGCCATGGGTGCAAATATAATAAACACAATGTGTGAGTATGTTTCACCTTTTATAGAGGAGATAACAAAGGGACGTGTTATTTTAAGAATAATGAGCAATTTAACCCCGCTGAGAATGGCATATGCAAGGGCCGTTTTTCCAAAGGATTTAATAGGGGAGAGAACTGTTGATAACATTATATATGCATATAAATTTGCTGAGCATGATGTATTCAGGGCAGCAACACATAACAAGGGCATAATGAACGGTATAGATGCCGTGCTTCTTGCGACACTCAACGATTTCAGGGCACAGGAGGCAAATGCACATGCCTATGCATCATTGAATGGATACAAACCATTGACCAGATATTATAAAAATGAAAACGGGGATCTTGTTGGCAGCATAGAGATACCTGTTGCCATAGGTACAGTCGGTGGAACAACAAGGAGCTCAGAGATCTCAAGAATAGCAATGAAGATATTAAATGTAGAAAACGCAAGGGATCTATCATGTGTCCTGGCATCGGTTGGTCTGTCCCAGAACTTTGCCGCACTGAGGGCCCTGGCGGATGAGGGCATACAGAGAGGACACATGAAGCTCCATGCAAGGAATGTGGCCATTGCCGCAGGTGCAACAGGTGATGATATAGATAAAATAGCAGATAAAATGATAAGGGAGAATAAAATATCAATAACCAGGGCAATGGAAATATTAAAAGGTGATTAAATGGATGATTATAAAACACATATTAATAACGGTGATAAGCTAATGGATAAAGAAAAGTACATGGATGCAATCAGGGAATACTCCGAGGCTTATAAAATAATGCAGCCAGGTTCAGAAAAGGCCGAGCTCTGCTATAAACTTTCACAGGCATACCTTGCACTTGACCATAAAAATATAGAGAATCCTGTGAAATATGCAAAAGAGGCCCTTGAAGAGCATGAAAGATCAGGAGAAATGGAATTAAAAATACTTGACTTGATGAACCTTGGATATATATATCTTGATTCAAACAGGGATGAGGCATTAAAATACATAGAAAATGCATATAGAATAGCGGATGAGATAAAGGATGTACAGCTTAAGGCCATGGCACTTAATGCAAAGGCCGAGGCGATAAATGATAATAATGAGGCATTAAAGATATACAGGAACGTCATGGAAATTTCTGAGAAATCAAATGACTGGGACAACTACTTTGAGGCTGCCCTTGGTGAAATAAACATATTAAGGGATAATGACATAAACAGTGCAATGGAGGCCGCATACAGGGCAATGGATAAAATAGATAAAATACTCGAAACAATAAAAACAAAAAAGGAAAGAACAGAATTTAAAAAATCCCTGTCATATATATATGATTCGGCCTCTGATATGGCCATGGAGCTTGAGAATTTTGATGAGGCAATGAAGATTGCCGAGAGGGCAAAATCATGATAAGGAATTATTCTGAAACAAGGTTTGGAAGAATATCATATTTAATAAGGGATGGCAAAATACCATTGATCTTAATGCATGGTTTTGGCGGCACCGGAAACACGTTTCTAAGAATTGAGCCATACCTTAATGAGAATTTCAAGGTGATATTCCCTGACCTTCTTGGCCATGGCCATTCTGACAAGCCTGATATAGATTACACAATTCATCAGCAGGCACTTGCAATAAACGATATGATAAAATCATTAAATCTTGATAAAATAATAATTGGTGGCAACTCATATGGTGGCTGGATTGCCCTTGACTATGCACTTAATATAAATGAGCCGGAGGCACTGATTTTAATTGACAGCGCAGGAACAAACAGGACGTTTGCCGAGGATGGCATGGTAAATGAGGTTGTCGATGAAATAATGAAGGTTAGAAATTACAAAAACAGGGATGCATTAATAAAAATAGCTGAAAACAACGGAAGGCCATCCGAGAAGATAAACCTAAATGATTTAAAGAGGCTGAGCTGCAAAACAATCATAATCTGGGGTAAAAACGATAATACGATACCCATTTCAAAGGGATATGAATATAAAAATTATATAAGAAACAGTGAGATGCATGTACTTGACTCTGGACATACACCACAGATAAGCAATCCAGAGGAGGTTTCATCAATAATAAATAAAATTATAGAATAAAATCGGAACTTTTGTTAATTGATGATGCCCTTTCAAGTATTATTCTTGATAAAAGGCTCTTTTCAGCATTTATATTTTCCTTATTATTACCTGAAACTATTATATATTCCTGGGATGACTCACCAAAGGCGCTGTTTTTATATGAATTCACTATAACCATATCAGGCCTTGAATCCTTAAATTTTTCATCATTGTATTTAAGATCGCCCTCAAGTTCAAAGAGCACAAGAATGGATGACGGCGACATCTGCCTTATTCTGTTCCTTAGCTTGTTCCTGGGCTCAAGCTCTATTACATGTTTTTCACTGCTTGTTATCTTTTCCTTTTCCTCCTTTATATCAAAGTCAAGTACGGCCATGCACATTACAATTATATCAAATTTGTAAACGTTTATAACGGTATTAACCTCAATAATGATCTCCCTTAGATTCGTTCTTTGTATAAAGTTAACATAGTTCGGCATTCTGTAATTGGAGTTGCCGACATAGACTATTTGATCCGCCCCAAGCCGGAATGCCATTCTGGCAAGCCAGTATCCTGTGTATCCGGTTGATCTGTTTGATATAAATCGAACAGGATCTATTGAAAGCTCTGATCTTCCACCTATTATTAGTATATTTTTATTTTTTAATTTTTCCCCGTAGAATGAGCGGCATACATAATCAATGATCCTGTCATTGTCCGCAATCTTTGCCTTTTCCTCATCGTACTCGGGTTCAACAATTAAACAGCCGAGGTTTTTAAGCTTTTCAATATTTTCCAGATTTATTCTGTTTTCCATCATGTTTCTGTGCATTGCCGGAACTATGACTATATGCCCGGTGGCCTTTAATGCGTATGAAAAGAAGAGTGATGGTATGTTATCTGCTATGCCAGATGCCATCTTACCTATTGTATCGTAAGTTGCCGGTGCAAGAAGTAATAATGTATCGCTATCAAAGAGTGTAATATGCTCTATATTTCCGGTAATATCTGTTACAACATCATGACCTGAGGCCCATTTCATAACCTCCGGACTCACCATCTTTTGCGATGCATCGCTCATTGCAACCTTTACATCGGCCCCCTCCCTTCTTAAATCCCTTACAAGGTCAGGCACCCTGTATATTGATATGCTTGCCGATGTTGCAACAACAATTTTTCTGCCCTTAAGCATGCCTGCAAATCTTGTTTTATCTCCGGTCAACATTGATTGATTAGCATTTATTAATATTTATTTATTATTAAAATATGTATAAAAATATTAATTTATCATCTATTATAATAAAAAATGGACATGGATAATAATAAAAAGTACAGCATAAATGCACCATTGAAAATGAATTCCATGTTTCCTGATATTATATATCTGTAAATGGCGTATGCAAATCCCGCGGCGCTTATAAACATTATTGCATATTGTGCCTTTAATCCTGAAAACGGTATTTTCGATGAATCTCCTTTGGGCGTGACCTTAAATGAAGTCCTTTTATTAATAAATGCATAAAAGGCAGATTTTACAAATACTGGTGATGTTATAAAGGTTAATGATATATTTCTCAGCACAGGTATTATCGATTTTGTTTTTTCATATACCGTTGCGGTGAAGACAAAGAATTCAAATATTATATAAAATGCGAGCACAAATATGTATATTTCCGGTGTTATTAAAGAAATAACATTAAAAAATATAAAAAGCAATGGAAACAAGAGCATTATTATATTAACAACGCCTATAAAATACCAGGAGGTTGTTACAAAATACCCTATTTTCTGCCTGTAATTCATTCCGTTCCTTGAAAAAATACTTTTTAAAATACCATAAAAAAGGGATATAGAGCCCTGGGACCACCTTGACTGCTGTATAAAATACGCATTCAATGTTTCAGGGGCCTCACCTCTTACCAGTGGCAGATTATAATATATTGTTTTATATCCACGTTCATGGAGTTTTATTGTTGTGGCCATGTCCTCTGTTATATTTGTTTCAACAAAGCCGCCAATGCTTTTTATCGATTCTGTCCTGTATATTACATTTGAACCGCATGAAAACATGCTGTTTTCAAGGCTTTTTCCCTCTGTTATAAAAGTATAAAATACCATCTGTATGTCATTTGCGCCTCTTGCAACAGGTGTGTTATTATTATCATATATCTGTGGCACCTGTATCAATGCAATGTTCTCATCATCCTCAAGAACTGGTATCAGTTCATTCAAAAAATTCTCCATCGGCCTTTGATCCGCATCGAATACTGCAAAATATTTTGTATTTATAAATTTCAATGCGTCGTTCAATGCCCCTGCCTTGTATCCCCTTCGATTATCTCTATGTATATAATTTACACTGTATCTCATGCATAGATCCTTTATTGCTTTTGCCTTTTTAATATCTGTTGAATCATCAAGAACATATACAATACCATTTGCCTGTTTTGACATGTTAATGCAGGCTATTAATGTGTCTTCAAGAACGGTTTCTGATTCATTATAGCTTGCTATAAATACTGCAGTTTCAAAATTAAAGTATGTATTAAAATATTTATAGGTGCTTTTTTCATAGAATGTCCTTGCATTTATGTAATAATGAAGATATTCTATTGAATGTATTATAAAAAAGGCATTTATAATTATAAGCAGAAGACTGAGAAATTTTTCGATATATGTTTCATCAAACTTAATCAATGATATTATTAAAAAATATAAATAAAGTATTATTGCGATTATTGATATAAAATACAGTAATTTTGGGTTCATATTCATCTAAATACAAACTCACCATTGCTGTCAATTTCAACATCAAATACCTTTTTGCCTGGAATAAATTCACCGGATTTTTTTAATATAAATATCTCGTGCAGCTGACCGTTTGTTATCATTGTTCCCATAACGCCTATACCTGAAAAGTACATGTCCTCTATAGGATGCGAATCTATATTATCTATGTATTTTGTTGCTACAATAACACAGTCCAGCTTCCTTAAACCGTTGAAGAGGTATCTTATTATATTCTGGTTCTGACCAAGCTCCAGCGGCTCTATTGAGTCTATAACAAGCCTCCTTGCACCGTACTTTTTTACTGCCTTTGATATTTCATTGAGAATATCAGAGATGTGTCCGGAAAGCTTGTAATAATCAGATCCAAGATCTATTTTTTCTATTGTTGAGTTTAAATCCATGATTGCTATGTTTTTTGAATCTATGTATTTTTCAAGATCTATATTATATGATCTTGCATTTCTTATAATATAATCAGGTGAGTTCCTGGTTGTTATGTAAATTCCTGGCTCAGCGTTCTCGGCACCGTAGATAAGAAACCTGACGAGAAAATATGATATATTGCCTGATGAAAATGTTTCAAAGCCATATACATTATTTATTTTTAAGCCTGTTTTTATAAGATTATCAAGTGCAGGTATGCCAAACATGAATGATTTATTATTTACTATATCAAGTACGAATTTTTTAAAATTGCTTAAAAATTCCTCATAATTAACAGACTTTATGTATTTTATCCCTGGAATTTCAAATTCGGAGTTATTTTCATCTATGTTAAAAACAACGGTGTAAGATCCAGGTACATCATCCGGTATTGAATAATGATGCTCTGTTATGACCTTTACATCTCCTCCATAATATATATCTATAAGATATGAAAAATCCTTTTTTATTATTATATTAAAAACATGCTCCGTTTTTATTCCGGATATTTTTCCACCAATTTCATATTTTAGATTATATTCATTTAATATTGAAATGGCATCATGTAAAAGTTCAACCATAAAATTCTTTTTTTCAGTTAATTTATAACTTTCAGAGATTTCCATTGATTTCATGGATTCGTTTAATTTCATGCATGATGAGCATATATCCATCAATTTGTATGCCTCAATATCTCCCGTAACAGGGCATATAATTTTATTGTCCTTTAGCTCCATTGGCATTCCATGCTCATTGCAGTATGGAATAGCGAAAAACCTATCGTTTCCACAATAATTACATTTTAATACAGGCCTTTCAGCACTTTTAATTATATAACCTGATGACTCAAGTTTTGACAGAAGGCTTTTTATATCAATATCAAGATACGATGGATCACTAATGTTATAAAATTCATTGTTTATCATAAAATTTGAAAATCTTCCATATTTAATCTCATATAAAAGCATTTCCTCTATGTTCATTAATTAATGACATAAATAATAAAATATAAATTTTTTTATTATATTAGTGTGCGCCTGGTGGGAATATTATATCATCAAATTCACGATATTTTTTTTCGTCAAATCTTAATAGATCAGGATTTACCTTTTTTGCCAGTGCAAGGTAATATGCAATGTAATAAAGCACTGCCATGTTTGTAAATGGTTCAATGTACTCATCATTTGACTCGTTTAGGTCTATTGAAAAATCACCATCGCCACGGATAACAATGGTTTTTGTTCCAAGAACCTTGCATGCCCTTACGATATCTTCTGTCCTCTTATTTACGGTTTTGTTATTTATTATTATCAAAAGTGAGTTCTCGTCTATTACCGAGGTGCATCCATGATTGAATTCCTCAAGCTCTATGCCCTCCGCATGTAAATGCGTTGCCTCCTTAATCTTCTGTGCAGCCTCCCTTGCAGCTATGTAATTTGGCCCTGCACCAAGCACAAAGACATTATTTATATGCGATAATTTTGATGTTAACTCAGAGATTTCCTTTTCCTTTTTATTTATAACATCTATTATATCATTTTTAATATCCTTTACATCAAAGTATATTCCGGAATAATTCATTGCAATGTAAAGTGATGCAAATGCATTATCAAAGAATGCCTTTGTATTGCAAAGTGATTTATCAACTGAATCAATGAATACCGGTTTATTTGATATTTTGTATAGTGGTGAATCCATGTAATGTGTTATTCCAACGGTATATGAATACCTCTTTGAAAATTCTATTGCATCCACTGTACTCTTTGTTTTTCCTGTATGCGATATGCCTATTACAGTTCCATCAGGGATGTAATAATTTAAAAGCTCATAGGCCTGGATAAAATCAAAATGATAGTTTGTCTTTTTTAGAAACTGCATGCCAAGATATCCTGCATGATATGCAGTTCCATTACCGGTCATTATCAAAGGTGCATTTAAGAATGAATAATCCATTGATTCCATAACATCAATGGTCTTTGATATTCCATTTGGTATATCCCTTATCATATCATACATTATATATGGATGTTTATTTCTCTTCTCTGGAACCTCGTCAGTCATAAAAGATCATAAATTATTCATATAAAATGATTATCAAAAAAATTTATAATTTTTTATTTTAAAGGTCCTCCTGACCGAATGCCATGATTAAAAGTATAAAGCCAACAAAGGTAAAGAAGAATGAAATCCAGCTGCCAAGCTGGTGCGGTCCTATGCTGGCATCGTACCTCGGAAACATATCATAGTCTATAAAGGTTGGCACCGATATTATTAAAAATATTATACCGGTCACCATCATGTACTTAGAGCTTTTCTTCATGCTTTTTATTCTATCCATCATGTTGCAGCACCCACCACTCCGGCCATTGCCGTTGCTATATATGCAAATAAATAAAGTATAACTGGAAACATCAGCGTTAGTTTTGAAAGTTTTTTACCGCTGGCTCTTGCAAGGAATATCGAAACAATAAATAATGCAAGGGATATTGTTATTAAAACAAGCTCTATGATTTCAAGTGAACTTATGTAAACGCCAAAATTGCCGAAAACTGGTGATATCATACTATATGTGTTTTCATGGTATGATACAGACAGTGGCTTTATAACAACTGCGTAAAGGACAAAAGGAACCGAACCGAAGAGATACAAAACCATTGATGCATAAAACATATTCAATGCCTTGTTCATATTAAACCTCCCTGAGTGTCTTTCTAAACATTATTAACGCTATTATTCCAAACATTAAGATGTTCAATCCCAGCGTTACGGCCCAGAGACTCTCGTATTGATATGGTCTTACCTGTGTGAAGTACCACATCAATGGATCAAGGACCACAAGCTGGAATATCGCTATTCCATAAACCACATGACTTGCCTTCATTTTTTATCACCTGATAGATCTTTCTTTGCAAATCTCATTGCATAGACGCTTAGGAATGATATTACCGTTATTGACCACCATAGATATTCGGTCATTATTCTTGACTGCGTCAGGCCTGGCTGCGAGTATCCCCAGATCGTTGTTACTGCTATGCCTATTAATAAGTATATTCCAAAGGCTGTGACCCATGGCCTCTGCAGCGGACCAAGCTTTTTGTATCTGTCTATGAATGGCAGGAAGAATAAAAATATGACAATGCCTATTACAAGTGGCACACCGCCCGTGCTAAGACCATAGCCCGCAACATCCATTAATTTGTAAACAGGTGTTATGTACCAGTCAGGCACAGGAAAAGTTCCATAGGCAAGCGAACCATATGCAAGTGTTAGTTTCTGAGGGAATGCAGCCGCAAACACTATAACAACGAACACAAGAACTACGCCCATGAAGATCATGTATAATAGATTGTTCGGATACCATGGAACCATCTTTCCCTTCTCGGGTTTGTCAGTTGCAAGCCCTGACCTTTCAAAGAGCATGAAATGCACGGCGAATATGCCAAGCAGTAATGTTGAGAAAACTGCAACGTGAAGCGCAAGGATATGCGAGAATTCTGCCTGCGTTGTATAGTTACCAACAAGTATCGCCTCAAGCCAGTTTATAAAAACGCCCGGCAGTATTCTTCCAAGAACGCTCCTCTGCATGAACAATAATCCTATATGAAGTGCGGCCATTGCTATTGTTGTATCTGCAAGCATGTATCCAAGAATTGCTGTAAGTATAACAAGCAGAAACATTATGACACCAAGCATCCACTGAAGCCAGCGCCATGCACCCTTATATGATCCAATGAAATACTGGCGCATCATATGGAAGTAAACAAGACCAATCATTGCGTATGCCATGTAAAGATGCGATGTCAATATTATATGCCCGAATGGTACATCATTTATTATATATAACGTTGAATCGTAAGGCGCAATCTGGCTGTAATAGAAGAATAATATTATTCCTGAAATAATCTGGTAAAATAATGCGGTGGCAACAAATGCACCGGTCCACTCATCTATCCTTAAACCACGTAATGTTACAGACCTTATGCCTATGCTATAGGAACCCTCAGGGAGCTCCTCTGGCTTCATTATCTTTGTGAGATCATAATTATTCCTTTCAGCCTCTGTTCTTTCCATTAAATCACCCTAAAATGATCCCGGCCACGGGCCGTTTGAGCTGCTTACAACGGTTGTTTTGTACAGAACCCTTGATGCTGTTATCGATGAAAGCGATGATGGAACTGACCTCCTTGATTCCCTTATCGGTGTTCCACCGCTTAGATTTTCCTTTATAACCTCCGGTCCGTGAACCTCTCCACCAGGATACCATAGATGTGTTCTTATAACCGCATTCTTTGAGTTTATTCCATATGCATAGACATAATCCTGATCATCCGTTGCCAGCATGATCTGTGGCAATGAATGATTTGCAGGGCTTGGTGCCGGCCCATTATTGTAAAGGTTTTGATAACCGTGAGATGGATCGTACTGGCTTCCATGGCACTTGCAGTATATAAGACCGTATTTTGGCCAGTTTGTTTTATTGTAGCCTATTAATTTTGCCTCAAACGGTATGCTTTCACCAGGGTGATAGTCAAGGAATGGCGGTACACAGCCAAGATGCTGGCATATGGCACTAAGTGCAATTATTGATGTATTATCAGATGAATTATATATTATGCCATCTGTTGGTGTTATCTTTATGCCCTTAAGCTTTATCAAAAACGTCGGCTCATCCTGAAGTGGATAGTTAAAAACCATTATTGGATAGGAAGTACTGGATGGCTCGGCGGCAGGTATCTCAGATGCCTTTATTGGATTTCCATTGGGGTCCTCCAGAATTGCCAGGGGATAGCTATCCATGACAGGAATGTTTCTATCCTTTGGGACAGCATACCTTTCTATGGAAAGCCCGCCTATAAAAAGTGCCGCAATGGAGAGCCCAGCACCCTTTATAAAGGCCCGCCTTTCAGGTTCTGGTATGTCCTCTTTGTTTGGCCTCATGATTGTTTATCATAATAATATATTAAACTTTTGCCATTAGGAGAGCTAATTTTATGCATGAAAATATTCAAAAGAAAACAAAACTTTTTATATTAAATATGTAAATTATTAATAATATATACAATGACTGAGTGATACTTTCATTCATTTTAAAAACATTTTAATATTTTTAATTTACAAAATTAGAAAAATAAAGAATTTTTTGAGTATTATTGTTTATTTAATTTTTTATTAAAAAGATATAATCATAATAAAACTAAAAAATTGGAATTTTGGATCTAATTTGTTCAATGTAAAAAAAATTATATATACTGGAAAGCATTATTAATTGATCATCATGATAGGATCAATTGATGACTGGCTTATTTTGATTGTTGTTGCCGTCATAATCTTTGGCGGTACAAAGAAGATACCGGAGCTCGCAAGGAATCTTGGCAGGGCGACAGGAGAATTCAAAAAGGGCCAGATGGAAATAGAAAATGAAATACATTCAAACACAAATAAAAATCAGATAGATTACATGAAGATAGCACAGGATCTTAACATAGATATAAAAAATAAGACGATAGACCAGATAATTGGTGAAATAAATGAGAAGTTAAAGGTAAAAGAGAATTAAATATGGAAAACGAGATATTCAATTATCTTGTTAAATACTCCGATGAGATAAGGTACAGGCTTATAAGATCCTTAACAGTCTTTGGTATTTTCTTTGCCATATTTTTAATGTTCCAGATAAGATACATATCTCTATTTAATTACAGGTTTTTATTTATATATCCTGATCCTTTCCATAACATTGGTGCGCAGTTCCTTTTTATAATAAAGGATCATGTGCTTCCAGAGGATACAAAATTGCTTGTTATAAAGCCAACGGACGGTGTTATGGCCGATTTTTATTCCTGCATGTCGCTTTCATTGATTATCTCGATGCCTTATATAGCATACCAGTTAATGCAGTTTGTATCACCGGCATTAAAAAATAGTGAGAGGGAGCTTATAAAATCCATAATAATACCGGCATCGCTTCTGTTTGCAGCAGGTGCTTTTATGGGCCTTTACTTTGTTGCGCCAGAGATATTTATAATATTCCAGGACTTTAATGTCGGCCTTGGGGCATCGACGACATTAAGCATATCAAGCTTCGTCTCCTTTTTATTTATATATGTAATTGCCTTTGGCCTTTCCTTTGAACTGCCCGTAATCATGGTTGGGCTTACAAGATTCGGCATAGTAACATATGAGCAGTGGGCTGCAAACTGGAGGTATGCAGTTATAGGTGCATTTATCTTTGGCATGATATTCTCACCGGGGGTTACTGGATTCACAATGATTATACTTGCAGTGCCAATAATAGCACTTTACTTTGCCGGGCTTTACATATCAAAAAGGGTTGAAAAGAAGGAAAAATTAATTTCCATAACAAATGATTATTAAAGGTGTATGCCCTTTATCAATATTTTTCTATTCGACATTCTTATTTTTATGTTCTCCCTTTCCCTTGAAATCATATCGTAAACGTTTGTATCTATTTCTATTCTTGGATTAAATAGTTTTATGGAATTTTTCATTGTGTAATCCTTATTTATCTCAGCGTATGGAACCCTTATCAGCTGGCACATGTTATCGTTACATGGGCCGTTCTTTAATATAACGCCTATTGATAAAACATCGTCGTTTTTTATTATTTCATCATCTATATCAAGTGTTGAAAGGCCTATGTTAATTTTCATGTTTTATCATTAAATAATTTTATTTATAATTAACTATTTTGCCTTGAATTAATTATTATGCAATAAATAAATATATTAAAACAATTTTAAGATGTAATGTACTATAAAAATCATGAGGAATTTATTAGGAATAAGATGATACCTGCATTGTTTGTTGGAATAACAATTGCCATTACAATATTTCTATTACATTATTTTTACAATCTTGTAATACCGATTGCAAGATTTATCATCTTCGGTTCCTTTGCATCGAGTGCCTTTCTTCTTTTTATGGAGCCGGAGAATAAATCATCAAAATTAATGACATTTATAAGAAGCTATATTATAGCAGGGATTATAGGACTGATAGTTTCCTTGTTAACATATTATATAAATATATATTACAGCGTTACCATTGTTGAATTCATTCTGGCCTTGGCCCTGGTTTCATTACGGGCAGAGCATCCACCTGCAATGGGCATAGATCTTGTCTATGTAATAGAAAAATTAAATATATATTCAATAATTTTTGTTGTTCTTGGGGCATTGATAATAGCATCACTTGATAAAATCCTGGAGAAATTTGTTTATATAGAAAGAAGATTTGATAAAAATTATAAATGATTGTTAAAAAACTGGACTAAAAGCTCCCATGAGTCCCTTGCCGCAGCATCATTGTATATTTTTGGCCTGGTACTGTTGAAGAAGGCATGATAGGTCCCGGGATATATTTTTACTGTAACCTCCTTGTTGTATTTGTAAAGCTCAGAGATTAAATCAGGAGCCTTTGATGTTATTCTTTTATCCTCGCCGGCGTAGAATCCTATTACAGCATTAACGTTTTTTAACTTTTCCAGGGGCTCTGGATTTTCACCGTAGTATATTGCCATGACGTCCACGGTTCCGGTGCATCCAAGGTTTATTGACATCCCGCCTCCAAAGCAGAATCCAACAGAGCCAACTTTTTTATACCCCCTTGATTTTAAATATAGAACACCATCCTTTAAATATTCTGTAAGAAGATCCACAGGCCTGTTGACAAATAGCAATTCATTAACTTTTTCTATGGATCTTCTTTCATTTTCGTCCATTTCCATTAATCTATGCATTCTAAAATCGTTGTCACGCTGTTTCTCAGGCGGAATTGACATGATAAAATCCATTGTTTTGTATATATCATTCTTTGATATCCTTGATGAGAAATACCTGCTTGAAAATAGATCCGACGCCATTGCCGTGTACCAAATATCTGTCAGCAACGCTTTTTGTATGCTCATCCAGGCCAAATATTTCATGTATTACAATTACTTTTTCATTATTGCTTCCTGTTATATATGCATCTTATCACCGCTTCTGTATCTTATATCTGCCATAAAAACAAAACCAAGGAATCTTAATAATAATTTTGTAATGAATATAAATAAATTTATTCCATGTCTTTATTTAATTTCCCATCATTGAAAATTTTGTACTTTTTGTATGTTGCTATTGCCTCGCCAATTATTATTCCGGTGGTCAGTGCCAGGACCGCATTGACCGTTATAATTATATAAATATTTCCTGGAAACATCAAAACAAGAATCTCCCTTGCAATAAGCGAGAGAAGCCAGAATATCATTATGATAACAGGCCTTTTATAATACAGCGTACCACCGGACATGAAAAATTCTATTGAATCCATGGATCTTGAACCGGCAATTATGCCCGGGAATATAAATAACATTGTCATGGCATTAATTTCATAATTGCCTGATGAAAAGAGTGAAAGCAAAAGCAGGAACACATATATTAATGGCCTTCTTATTAACCTTGATATTCGAAATTTATATCCAGAGTAATTCCTTGCAAATCTTGCCACAACAATTATGCCAATTATTATAATAAAAATGATAATACCATATGAGCCGCCATTTATCATTGTAATGATATATTACTAAGTATATAAAATTTTTTTGATATAACAAAACATGTAATTAAAGATGGCGAATAAATAAAAAATATTCTTGGCAATGATTATAAATATATAATAAATAACGATTGATCACCATGGAAAAATACTGGAAATTCACGATAGCAGCCTTTCTTGGCGTTTTATTGTTTGCCTTCGATTTTGAGATATTCCTGGCAAGCATACCGGGTTTAATTGTTCTTTTTAAATTAAACCTTGGTGATGTTTCAATAATAAATGACACGGCCTTTGGTGTTTCAGCAGTTTCCGCTTTTCTCTTTGGTTTTCTTGCAGATAGATATGGAAGAAGGCTTTTATTCATGCTTACCGTTCTAATATATTCAATAGGATCGTTTTTCACGGGTCTTTCTTTCTCAACAGCAATGTTCGCAGCATCAAGAAGCTTTGCATCAATAGGGGCCGGAAGCGATGAGCCACTTGGATTTACATTAACCGCTGAAACTGCACCACATGAAAAACGTGGAAGGCAGATGTTAATAACATCAATAGGATTTCCCGTTGGTCAGACGCTTGGAGCCGCGGCAGTATACCTTTTCGAATATACCGGAATAAAAATAACTTACATATTCTTTATTGGCGTGCTTCCTGCACTTTTAATATTATACTTTAGAAGGGCCCTGCCAGAAACTGAAAGATTTCAGGATTATAAAAATGCAAAAAGGGCATATCTTGAACATAAAAATTACAATGAAAAGTATCCTGTTGATATGAAAAAGGCAATAAAGAACAGTTTTTCGCAGATGTTTGATTCCGATTTAAGGAAGAAAAGTGCAATATTTGCAATTTACACTGCAATACTTTCAGGAAGCGCAACGATATACCTGGTTGCACTGCCAATATATTTCATAGAGGTTAAGCACATAGCATTTTTGGATGCACTGTCATTTGAATTCATATCATTTGGCATTGGAATAATTGGATACGTATTTGCAGGCCTTACCGGAAACAGAATCGGAAGACGCAATGTTATGATAATATTTATGATACTGAGTGCCGTTGCAACAATACTTATAGTTGAATCAACAATGTACTATCTTATACTTGCATTCAACGTTGTTTTTATCTTCTTTCTGCTAAGCCAGTGGGCGGCATGGCCTTTCTACGTTAATGATATGTTTCCAACAAGGGTAAGGGCAACTGCCAGCACCTATGGCTATGCGTTTATGTGGATAGGAAACATAATATTACCAACATTACTTTTAAGCCTTGTATCAGTAACTGGCTGGAATTATGCAATAATCTATGTGCTCTTTATACCTTTAATAATAAGCGCTGTTGCTGTATCAGTCCTTCCACTGGATAAACCAAATAACGTCCTTGAAAATAATGCCATATAATCAATGACATATATAACTTATTTTATTTAATTTAAAATCCATTACTATTCTTTTTACATTCATGAAATCTACAAGAAATGATCTTGATAGTATTATATCATCACCGTTATATGTAACCATTTTTACATTTTCTATCTTTATTGGATGTATTGTCCTTATTATTAATGTTGGTTTTACAACAGACCTTTTTTCTATCATGCCACGTCTTTCAAAGTTTTCAAAGGAATGTACCCTGAGCTCAAGTTCATTTTTTATATTTAATGGAATAACACCATAGATGTTATTACCAAAGTAATCTGTTCCAAGTGAAACTTCCACATCATAATATATACTTCTCTTCTGGCCAACTATAATCAACGGCAACCTCGGTATATCATAGTTGAAGGTTATTATATTCATTTCATACATGTGATTAATATAATTTTATTAAATCTTTTCATTATGCTAAAAAAATAATTTCAATATTTGTATAAATGCTTAATATTGATGTCTTATTTAAAAAAGTTCCTCATATTTTGGATTTGAAACGTTGCCAGATAGCCTGGCCATGGGTACTTCAGGATCGTGGTCAAATATGGCAATCATTTTTTTGTCAATTGCCATTTTAATAAGATCCTTCTTCATTTTCAACGTTTCAAGGGGATAGCAGTCCACGCCAGGTATATATGCAGGTTTCAAATGAAAGGGCGTAGGAACAAGATCACCGAAATATATGTATTTCTCACCATTCAACTGGAACCAGACTATCCTGTGTCCGGCCGTATGGCCACCGGTTTTTATTATATGAATGCCGTTAAACCTTTTATTGTATATTATCTCCTTTTTTAATCTCCTTTTTATATAACTGCCCCTGGTGAATTCATTAACGTGGTAATATGCATTAATTTCCTCCCTGCTGACAATAATCCTCGAATTTTTGAACGGTCCATCATCAAAGATATGGCCTGAATGATCAAAGTGCATGTGTGATAATATTATATAATCGATTCTGTTAACCCCAAGATCAATTAGTGATGATGCAAGATCATAATTTTTTACAGGCTCGAAGATTTTTTTAAACCTGTCGTCAAAAACGCTGCCCATTCCTGCATCGATCATTATTGAAAGGTCATCGTCTATTAATACAGGAACGTTTAAAGATATCCTTATTCTGTTATTCTCATCGTTGAAATACCGCGACCACAGCTTTTTTGGTGTTATACCAAGGAATGCACCTGCATCTATTGTGTAGGAACCATCATTAAGAATGTAAAGCTCCATTATGTTTTATATAAAACGATTATTAATACAATTTCTATTTTACGTAAATTTACATTTAATTTATTAATTAACGCACATTGATATTTCCTTATCAAAATATATAGAATTTCCCCTTATATAAAAAACCAGGAATTTCGATGAAACACCGTTTTTAACTGCCCTGCAAAATGTCCTGGAAAATTCAGGATCCCTGCATTTATTTGGTGTAAAGCATTCCGCACGCTCGTTGAATATCAAAAACATAATGTATGGTCTATAACCATCTTGTATCGAATTTAATAGCACATTTAAATGATGTGTTCCCCTCCTTGTTACAGCATCAGGAAACATGGCCTTTTTAGAATTTACAAGGGTGCAGGATTTTACCTCTATTAGATATTCATCAAGAAGAAAATCTATTCTGGAATCCATGTATTTATACTCCTTTTTGAAGCCCGGTCTTAGAAACTGTGATGCTATCATTGAATGAAACCTTGCATCATTTAATGTGTAATTAAATCCGTCATGGCCAAAGGTAACAGAATAATTATATTTTTTACCATCAGTTTTTCTTAATTTTATTTTATTTCCTGGATATATTATTTCATTAAGCCTTCCCGGATCATGCAAATGCGCATAGACCTCCTCATTGTTTACCATGCATTTTACAACGAAGCGGTTTATTCTTGATACAATTACAGCGTCAATTAGATTTTCAAAACTTAAAACCATGAATCCATGCCCGCGTTTTATAAATGGCGACATAAAATATGATTTGAAAAAGCTTAATAATTTTTTTATTATAATTTATCATGAGGCTTTTAAAGGTTCCAGTTGAAATTCCAGCTTTAAGGACTGCAAATATTTACCTGAATGACAATTTTATTATAGATTCGGGAATGTCAAGATACAGCTATGATTACATAAAATCAAGCATAAATGTTGATGATATAGATTTTATTGTAATAAGCCATATGCATATAGATCATATAGGCGGTGCATTGTACTTCCAGAAGGAAAATAATATCGATGTTTATATAGGCATCAATGAATTAAAATATATAGAAAATATTGATGAATATATTGATTTTTACAGGTCCTTAATAAAAGATTCCGGTGCCCCTGATGCCATTATAGAAAAAATAATTAGTGATAATATAATTGGTAAATACATTGATTACTACAGGGAAATAAATCTAAAGCCATTGAATTATATAAATGGATATTCAATTATAGACACGCCCGGCCATTCCCCGGGATCGATATGCATATACGATTCATACAATGAACGTTTATTCTCAGGTGACCATGTGCTTGAAAGGATAACGCCAAACGTATCCATGTATTATGGAAACCCGCTCGATGATTATATTAAGAGCCTGGAAAAATTAAAAAACATTAGTATAAGATCAATTTACCCGGGCCATGGAAATGTTATAAATAATGTTGGCAGTAGGATAGATGAAATAATAGAACATCATAACATTAGGTTAAATCAGATAAGATCATTATTAAAACATGATATGACGGCCTTTGAAATTGCATCAGGAATAACATGGCATTACAATTTCAATGACATGGATGGAAACCAGCTTGGTTTTGCAATAATCGAGACAGTATCACATTTAAAATACCTTGAGGAAAAAGGTGAAATAAAAAGATCTGGAATATATTATAGATTTATTTAATTAGATATTCCTGGCTAACCGGTGTTTCACGTATCCTCTTTCCGGTGGCCATTTCAACTGCCCTTGAAAGCGCTGATGGAACACCTATTGCAGGGGATTCTCCAAGGCCCTTGGCACCGTTTAGGGCATTTGATGGATTCTCAACGATTATATTATGATATCTTGGTATCTTATCAGCAGTTAGTAATCCTGCATCGTATATTGATGATGTCATTAACTGACCGTCCTCAGAATATCTTACGCATTCTGAGAGAACCTGGGCCATTCCCTGAAGCGAGCCACCATAGATCTGGTTATTAACGTTTTCACGGTTCATTACATGGCCAAGATCAAAGTATGAATATATGTCCTTAACCTTTATATTCCCAAGGTCGTCAACATCTGCCGTGACCATGCATGCGTTAACGGAGTTTATTGGTGAGTCTATCTTTGCAAATACATATTCATCATGCTCATCCCTTAATAGTAGCTCCGGACTGTAATCCCCGTATTTTTTGTAGACATCGTCCTTTAATTTCCTGCATAGGGCGTACAATGCTGAGCCTGCAGCTATGGCTGACCTGCTTCCCCAGGTGCCTATGCCGGACTCCATGGAGGATGTATCGCCATTTTCATAGCTTATTATATCAGGATCAATACCTAACTGGTCTGAAAGTATGCTTTTTACAAGGTATTCATGACCCTGGCCGTGGTCATTGCCACCAAGCCAGACCTTAATTTTATTATCCTTTATCAGTGCCCTTGCCGTTTCACCTGGAGATACAGCCGGTATAAGCACAAAGAATGATATACCGGTATGCTCGTACTTTGACACCTGGTAATAATTAAAGGCCTTTAATGCGTTTTCAAGGAACGGCCTGGTTGCCTCCTTTACCTCAAGCCCAAGCGGTGACCTGAAGGGCCCATCACTTGCATTTATTAGTCTTAACCTTGCGGGATCCATGTTTAATTTATCTGCAAGGAGATCGATCATCCTTTCCATAAAAAATGATGCCTCGGGCCTGCCGGCGCCGCGGTAGTAACCCATGGGTGCCTTGTTTGTGAAAACTGATATTGCATTTATATATGCATTTTTTATATCATAGGGCCCGGTAAGCTGGAATGCGACGAAATTTGCTGTGGATTCTCCAACGCCTGCCTTGTAAGCACCGGCATCAACTATGATCTCGCCCTTTATGCCAGTTATTTTACCGTCCTTTTTTGCATATAATTTTAAATGGGCTTTTATGCCGCGGCCGGCATGTGCTGCCATTAAATGCTCACGTCTTGTCTCTATCCATTTCACAGGCCTTTTATACTTCATCGCAGCGTACACAGCTATTATATACTCTGGATACATAACAGCCTTTAAACCAAAGGCACCGCCGGTATCGGCCTGTATAACCCTGAGCCTGTCCTTTGGTATCTTCAGGGCAGAGCATATACCATCCTTTATTAAATGTGCGGACTGCGTTGATATGTATACCGTAATATTATCGTTCTCCGGTACTGCAACGATGCCCCTTGTTTCTATTGGATTCTGCACTATCCTGTTATTCATTAATGTGTCCTCAACGACAACGTCGTACTCCGGGTTAAAATCCCTTCCAAGATATGAGCTGTTAACAATATTATTCTTTGTTCCATTATGTATTGGACCTTTTTTAAATGCATCATCTATTGTTGCAACGGCCTCCAGCGGATCGTAATCAACCTCAACAGAATCAAGAAGGTCCTCGCTCTCGTATTCATTATTTCCAAAAACTGCCGCAACAGGCTGTCCCATGTAATTAACATAATCAATTGCAAGGACAGGTTCGAAAAGTGAGGTTCCTGAGGATGATGAGCCCAGTGAGCCAAGTTCACCACTGCTGGCCATCTCCTCTGATATGTAGTATGCCTTTAACTCGCTGCTGTTTAAGCCACCGTTTATCCTGTTTATCTTTGCATGGGCATATGGACTTCTAACAAGAGACATGTATAGCATGCCGTCGAATTTTATATCGTTAATGTATTTTCCCCTGCCATTTACAATGTCATTATGGTTCATTCCTTGATACCTCCCTTATTGATTTTATTATTCCATCATAACCCGTGCACCTGCATAGATTACCCTCAAGATTTCTTTTTATCTCATCATCGTCCCTTATCTTTGAGTTAACAATATAAAATGATGTCATGAGCATGCCAGGCGTGCAGTATCCGCACTGGAGGCCGTTGTTCTTTAAAAATGATTCCTTTAGATTTGATAGTGTTTCATCGCTGTTTTCAACGGTCATTATATTATGATTGTTTGCCTGAACAGCAAGCACTGTGCATGATTTTACAGGAAGGCCGTCCATTAGAACCGTGCATGCACCGCAGTTTGTTGTATCACAGCCAATATGCGTTCCTGTTAAACCAAGATCCTCCCTTAAAAATGAGACCAGGAGCTTTCTTGGCTCGACCTCCTTTTCATAAAGCCTGCCGTTAACCTTTATCTTTAGATTAAACATGGTTATACCTCCTGTATGCATTCTCCATGGCATGTTTAAATACCATGCCTGAGACCCTTCTCTTAAAATCTGCAGAGCCGTTTATATCATCTGATGGGTCAACAGATTTTGATACAATATCTGCTGCCTTATCTATATTTTCTTTATTATATTCTTTATTCTCAAGGAACTCCTCGGCATCAACACATTTTAATGGTATATTTGCAAGTGATGTTAAGCCTATGCCAACATTGCTTAATACATTATTATCCAGATTGAATGAAACCGCAACGGCTGCAATGGAATAATCGCCTGCAGGCCTCTTGTATTTAAAATATGCCCCTGTGGAATTCCTGTTTTTTACATCTATTGATAACAGTATTTCATTGGATTTAAGATCCGTTACAAAGGTATCCTTGAAAAAATCAGATGCGTTTATCCTTCTTTCTGATGACTTGCTCTTAACATTGAATACTGCATTTAATGATAATGATACCGCGGGCATATCATTTGCAGGATCCCCATGGCACAGGTCCCCGCCTATGGTTCCCATGTTTCTGACAACTGGATCTGCTATCTGCATGGCCGCATCGTGCATTACGGGAAATCTCCTTGATATCTCATCATCGTATTCTATTTTATGCTCTTTAACAATGGCACCGATCTCAGTATCATCATTTCTATGCTTTATATAGTTTAAATCCTTTATATGACCAATGTCTATTATATAAGGTATGGTGGTAAACCTGAGCTTTAAAAGCGGTATTAAACTCTGGCCACCAGCCATAACCTTTGCATCCTCTCCATACTTTTCAAGCAGATCGAGGGCCTCCTCGACGCTTGAAGGTGCAAAGTATTCAAAAGCCGATGGGTACATGAATTTATATATTTTAAAATTATATAATATTTTTCAAAGTCCATTTTCTATTAAACAAAATTTTTATAGTTTATAGAGATAAAAAATCATGGAGATAATCTGGCACGGACATGCATGCTTTTCAATAAATGGCAGGAAGAATGTCTTAATAGACCCGTTTCTTGCAGGGAACCCGCTTTCAAAAATAAAACCAGAGGATATTGATGCAGATATTATTTTATTAACGCACGGGCACTTCGACCATGCAGGTGATGCTGTTAACATAGCCCAGAGGTTAAAAATTCCTGTTCTGGCCGCATTTGAGCTTACAGAGCTTTTAAAAAAAGACGCAAAAACAATTGATATAAATCAGGGCGGCACCGTGGATTTCGATGATATAAAGATAAAGGCTGTTAATGCAATACACTCATCAAGCTACAATGGTATGTATGCAGGAAATCCACTTGGCTTTATTGTAACTGATGAGAGGATGTATTATCATGCAGGCGATACACAATATTTCTCTGATATGGAACTAATATCAAAATATGACAAACCAGAGATTGTTATGCTTCCAATAGGCGGCCATTATACCATGGACGTTAATGAGGCTTTAATAGCTCTCGATATTTTAAGACCAAAAATAGCCATACCGATGCATTACAATACATTTCCAGTAATAAAAGCAGATCCACAGGATCTAAAAAAGGAGGCTTCAAAACTTGGCATAGAGGTCATTATACCTGAAATAGAGGAAAAGATAAATTTATAAATTATGATTTTATATTAATTTCATAATACCATTTGTATATATTAATGGCGTGTATCATATAACCAAAATGTGTACCGAATCCGGTAAGTATTGGTCCCTGGTATGTGCCATATATCAAAACCGTTGAATTCACGGCCTGGCCAGGGCCATTGTATGAAACATAGATGTTGTTGCCATTGTCATTTACAAGCATCTCTGTTTTATTGTTTATTGTTACAACGCTTTCGACAGTTCCATATATATAATACGTTTTTCCCTTTTGCATTGAGGCTGGATTCGTGTTAACCAGCGATGGTAAAACACCATAAATGAATAAACCTATGATTATAATTACTGCTATTATTGCACCCTTTTTCATGGTTAATAGAAATAAAATTTTATATATATTTTTTGCCTGAAAAACTGCAATAAATTTGATAATAAATATTGATATAAAAAAATTTCGGATAATATCAATTATAAACAAAATATTATTTTTATATTTTGTGAAAAAGCCTTAATAGTATGAAAAGATTAGGTTTTATGTGCTCTGACTGCTTTGATGAGACTTGTAAATGCGATAAATGCTATCTATACAGGCATAACCAGGCATGCCCTGTATGCGGGCACACAATATTTCTTGACTGCTGCCAGGGATTTTAGATATAATCCGATCTCTTCACTATGTTTTTTGGTTTGCCATTGATATAGTTCTTAATGTTCTCTATTGCCGCCACTGCGGGCTGGTAAATGTTATCCGACATTCCTGCACTGTGCGGTGTTATTATTACATTATCAGGTATATTTTCATTTATTATAGGTTCATTCCACCACACATCTGTTAAATAATATTTATCATTATGATTCCTTAGAAAATTTAGCATGCTGTTTCTATCAACCACGCCTGCCCTGCCAACGTTTATTATGGCAAGGCCACGGAACAATGACAGCATTTTGTCATTTATTGAATTCGCTGTTTCTTTTGTCAATGGCAATGATATAAGGACAAAATCCGATTTTTTCATTATATCTTCTGGTTCCATGTAAGATGATATGCCATCGTTTTTATATGATCTTGAGTATGCATATATATTCATGCCAAAAGATTTTGCTATTAACGCAGTTCTTCTGCCTATGCCGCCATAACCAAGTATGCCAAGACTTTTATTATAAAGCGATACATACTCTTTATAATCAAGCCTTTTATAATTATTGTTATGTATATTATAGTTTGAAATGCATATCTTTCTTGCCCATGCAAGCATCAAACCAATGGCCGTTTCTGCAACAGGTATTGAATATGCATCAGCGTTTGATGCGATGATTATATTATCAGGTATTTTTGAAAAATCAAGATGGTTAACGCCTGCCGATAGACTCTGCATAAATTTCGTCTTTTTGCCTGGAACAGGCCTTCCGGAGAATAGAATAATCTCGGCATCATCATCAAAGCCAGGAACAGCATCAAGACCTGTTATATCCCTGCAGAGCTCAAGAAGCTTCTTTGACATCTCGTTATTATAATAACTGTTAACCTGAACAGATACCTTCATGTAAATATATGCAAATAATGCTTTTTAAACTTTTTTTAGTAACAATAGCATAAACATTATTTAATTAAAACATATTAACCTGCAATGTCTACCAAGGTTATTGATATAATGACGCACAATCCAATAAAATATAGCGTTCCAAGCACCATATCAGATGTTGTCAGGGTGCTTATTAAAAACAATGTTACAGGGATACCTGTTGTTGATTCAAATAATAAATATGCAGGTGTAATAACAAGGAGGGATATCTTCTTTAATCCAAATGAAACACAGACCGCAATAGTGATGAGAAGGGCAAACACAGTCTATGAGGATGATGACATAGAAAAGGCTGCAATGGAGATTGTCAAACAGAACAGGAGGCATCTTATAGTAATAGACAAAAATAACGAGGTTACAGGAATACTGACACCACAGAATTTTTTATCCGTTGTTAGGGAAAGGTATTCAGACATTCTTGTCAAGGAAATACTATCAGCCCCGGCATTTCCAATATGGGATGAAACCCCATTGAACGTCATATTTTCATCGATGCTTATATCAAAGACGTTTTCCTTTCCGGTTCTGGATAGGGATGGTAACTTCACGGGCCTTGTAACGGATCGTGACATCTTTGACAAGGTAAAAATGTCATCCGTTGAGATGCTATCACAGGCAGGCATAGCCGATGACGAGGATCCATGGACCTGGGATGGCATAAGAAATGTCTTCACATATATAATAGAAAAATCCAATGTAAAAATACCAAATATACCGGCAAGGGAGATCATGGTTAAAAACCCTGTTGTAACATATATCAATGCAAGGCTGGGCGATGCTGTTAAGTTAATGATGCAGAAAAATTATAACCAGCTGCCGGTTCTTGACGGTCATGGAAACCTTGCGGGCATGCTTTACGATATAGAGATACTATCAGTCTTTGGTAGATGAATATGTACAGTGATGTTGTTGAGATAGCAAAGAGGCGTGGCTTTTTCTGGCCTTCATTTTCCATATACGGCGGCTTTTCAGGTTTATATGATTATGGGCCCCTTGGCGTTTTGTTAAAGGATAATATAATAAATAAATGGAAGAAGGCATATCTAGATGAGGGCGCAATATTTATTGACACGCCAAATATAACACCTGGAGAGGTCTTTGATGCGTCAGGCCATCTATCAAGATTCTCGGATATAGCTGCAGAGTGCGATTCATGCAAATCAAAATTTAAGATAGAAAATGTGCTTGCCTTTAATAAGATAGAGATTATACCAAAAAGCGTTGATGAGGCATTATCAATCTCGGAGAAAAATAATTTAAAGTGCCCTGTATGCGGCAATATAATAAAGAAAATATACAATTATAATTTAATGTTCAAGCTTGAGAATTCAAATTTTTACCTGAGACCTGAAACCGCCCAGGGCATCTTTGTTAATTTCAAGCTGCTCAGCAATTATTACCGTGGAAAACTACCAATGGCGGTTGCACAGCTTGGCAAGGGCTTCAGGAATGAGATATCACCAAGGCAGAGCCTTATAAGACTTAGAGAGTTCTCGCAGGGTGAGGTCGAGGTATTCTTTGATCCGGAGAACGAGTACTGGAAGGATCTGTTCGATTACGATGAAATAACATTGAAACCAAATACCGGCGTTGAATATAAAACAAGCATTAAGAATGCCTTTGAAAATAGAATAATAGACAACATAGCCATGGCATATTTTATATTAAAAACACAGAAGATATTAAACGATATTGGCTTTAAAAATGATAATATAAGATTCAGGCAGCACGATCCGGATGAGCGTGCACATTACGCATCAGACAGCTGGGATGCGGAGGCAAGGATCGATGATGACTGGGTTGAGATCGTTGGAATTGCGAACAGGACGAATTATGACTTAAAGAACCATGATGCAAAGAGCAGCGAGAGAATGTCATTGAAGATCAATAACAGGGATGTAATACCAAACGTCATAGAGCCTTCTTATGGAATTGACAGAATAACCCTGGCATTGATGGTTCAGTCATATCATAAAAATGAAAAGGGATACAACGTTTTATCATTTAAACCAGAAATGGCGCCGTATCATTTCGCCGTGCTCCCGCTTATAAAAAAGGAGAATTTTATAAAAAAATCCATGGAAATATATAATATGATCATGTCAATAGACAGCTATGTATACTATGATGAAACAGGCTCAATTGGCAAAAGATACTCAAGGCAGGATGAGATAGGAACACCGTTCTGTATAACAATAGACTATGAAACACTTGAAAACGATAGCGTGACCGTTAGATTCAGGGATACAGGCAACCAGGAAAGAATAGATAAAAAGGATCTTCTTGATTATCTATCAGGAAAATTAAAATGATAATCTATTTATAAATTCATCCAGAAACTCTGCTGTTTTTTTGCTGCAGCCCTTTTCCTCGATATAGCTTAGAAATCCATTTATAAATAAACGCCTTGCATCACTGTATGATATTCCCCTGGATCTTATATATGTTATCTTTTCCTCATCTATGGTCGATATATATGATCCATGCTTTGATCTTGTATCATTGTTTTTTATTAATAGTGCCGGTTTTGAATTTGCATAGCCCTTTTCACTCATTAGTATTATTGAAGAATCGTAGAATCCTGTGGATTTAAAGCTCTTTTCCTCTATGTCTATGTTTCCATGGTGAAGTATTGTTCCATTGTTTAATATAACGCCCCTGGTCGATATATCGGCTGCGGTATTTTTGCCTATCTGAAGGCTATTGTCCTGAACGTCCAGCGCCTGATCCCATTTAGAAATGTTAACACCGTATGATTTGTAATATGTATTATCGTACATGACGGGTTCACTGAAGTAGATAACCTTGCTGCCGCCGGTGTTTACATTGTAGACGCTAACAGATGAATATGGCATTTCATAGGATCTTATGAATGAAACAACATTTATTTTATTTGATTCGTCCTGTATATAATTATATTTTACACTGGCATTTTCCTCCGCTATTATATATACATTTCTGCCATGGGTTGCCATTTCAGAACCGTAGCTTCTGTAAATATCTGTTATTTCAACACTGGAGTTTTTTCCTGCAATTATCACGTTCTTTGCCGTGAAAGATGATGATGGATTTAATGATTCAATGCTTATTGATATGGAGCTGTTCTCTGGAACATATATAAAATAGCCGTTTAACCATGCTGCATTTATTAAATATTCAAGCCTTGCATTTCCATATTTGTCTGATAAATACTTTTTGTAAAGTTCATTGGTCTTGAATGCTGTTTTCATGTCCGATATTAATACATTATCTGTTTTCCTTTTTATTTCGAGGTCCTTTATGAAGATATCGGCATCGCTTTTGTATTCAAAATCGTAACCTTCTATATTTCCATAGACCATGTTTTCTATGCTATCATCAGGCACATCAACGTATGTCTTTCTTGTTGGGCTTTCCTTGTAATCAGGCCTCGGTGTTTTTAGATAATATATATATGCCTGCTTCCTGTATTCAGAGTCGAAATCCCTGAATTTTCTGTTTAATATTTCAAGATACTCTGTGATCATCCGACTGCCCCCATCTTGGACATTTCAAGCTTTACAAGCCTGTTCATCTCAACGGCAAATTCCATGGGAATCTCCTTCATAACATCGTCCATGAAGCCCAGAACTATCATTGATGAGGCCTCATCCTCGCTTAGCCCCCTTGATCTTAGATATGTAAGCTCATCGGTGCCTATTCTGCCAACTGTTGCCTCGTGGCTGAAAACTGCTGTTGGATCATATATCTCATCGTATGGATATGTATAATTCTTTGATTCATCGTTTATTAAAAGTGCATCGCACTGGACAAAGCTCTTTGAGTTCCTTGCGCCATCGTTTATTCTCACAAGGCCGCGGTATACTGTTAATCCATCATCAAGGCTTATTGATTTTGATACTATCTTTGATGTTGTGTTTGGTGCAAGGTGCAGCGCCTTGCCGCCAGCGTCCTTCACCGTATTATGCGTTGCAAGGGTTATCTGTAAATTTGATGTTGATGCGTTTTTACCCCTTAGATACGACGATGGATATATCATTGTTACCTTCGAGCCAAGCTCGCCCGTGATCCATTCCATCTTTGCGTTTTCATCGACCCATGCCCTTTTTACAGGCAGATTGTAAACGCTATCCGACCAGTTCTGAACGCTTGTGTACTTAACCTCCGAGTTTTTATGTGCATATATCTCAACTATTGCGGTATGCAGCGAGTTTGTTTCATACTTCGGCGCTGTGCAGCCCTCTATGTAATGTACCTTGGCACCCTCATCTGCTATTACTATTGTGTGCTCGAACTGGCCGCTCTGCTCACCGTTAAGCCTGAAATATGTCTGTAAAGGCATATCTATCTTTACGCCCTTTGGAACGTAGAGGAATGAGCCGCCAGACCAGACCGCACCGTTTAACGCGGCAAACTTATTATCGCTGGGCGGTATTGCCCTGCAGTAGTATTCCTTTACAAGATCCGGATACTTCTGAACTGCAGTATCAAGATCCGTGAATATTACACCCTTTTCCTCCCATTCCCTGCGAAGGTTGCTGTAAACACCCTCGCTATCGTACTGTGCAACAGAGCCTGCAAGGTATTTCTGCTCCATCTCCGGTATTCCAAGTTTTTGAAAGGTCTGCTTTATCTGATCTGGGACCTCGTCCCAGCTCCTTGCCTTGATTTCATCTGGCCTGGTGTAATATGTTATATTATCAAAGTCTATTCCTGAAAGGTCAGGACCCCACGTTGGCATTGGCTTTGATAAAAATATTTCAAGAGCCTTCAGCCTTGCACGGCGCATCCAGTCAGGCTCCTTCTTTATCTCAGAGATTTCCTCGACGGTCTTTCTGGTAAGACCGCGGCCTGTTGAATAAACAGGTTTTATATTATCTCTAAATTCGTATGCAGATTTATCATTATTTTTTAATTCCTCTGTTAATCTCTCTATTAATTCATCCTTGCTGTACTCCTCAACCATCATGCCACCTCCTTAAGCCAGTCATAGCCCTCTGTCTCTATTTTATCTGACAGATTCTTATCACCATTCATAACAATCCTTCCATTCATTAATACATGGACAAATTCGGGCCTTATATCCTTTAATATCCTCTGATAGTGCGTTATTATTATAAAGCCTATACCCTCATTGTATTCCCTTTGTATATGTGATGAAACCTGCTTTAATGCATCAATATCGAGACCAGAGTCAATTTCATCAAGTATGACGATCTTTGGTCTCAGCACAAGCATTTGAAGTATTTCAAAGCGCTTCCTCTCACCGCCGGAAAAACCATCGTTAACCGATCTTGATATAAAGCTTTCATTAAGTCCAACGGATTCCATATTGCTTTTAACAAGATTGAAGAAATCTTTTAATGATAATTTTTCATCGGGATGCATCTGATTGTATGCCGTTCTCAGAAATGTTGATATTTTAACACCCGGTATTGAAACAGGATTCTGGAACGCAAGGAATAAACCAAGCCTGGCACGCTCCTCGGGCGCTGCACCTGTAATATCCTTGCCGTCAAGGATTATCCTTCCGGATGTGACCTTGTAATCTGGATGACCAATTAAAACGTAGCCCAGGGTGCTCTTGCCCGCCCCATTAGGGCCCATTAATGCATGTATCTCACCGCTCTTTACCGTTAAGTTTACGCCCTTTAATATCTCAGTTCCCTGAACTGAGGCTTTTAAATCAATAACATTTAATTCGGTCATTGTATTGAATATTAATAAATCATATTTAAACATTTTATTATGTTTAAAGTAACCAAAGTATAAATACTCATTTTTAATATTATAATTATGAATGATTTAATGCTTGGTGATACCAAGAATAGAATACTAAAATTACTCATTGAAAAGGATATGAGCACTGATGAATTATCAAGATCATTAAAAATCAACAAAAATGCCGTAAATGAGCATATAGTTGTTCTTGAAAGAGATGGCTTTATAGAATCATATTTTATCAGAAAGGGTTCCGGAAGGCCAAAAAAGTATTATAAAATCACGGAAAAGGGCATAGAATTGTTTCCAAAAAAATATGCTGAATTTGCTTACTATCTTTTAATGGAGATCGAGGAGAAATTTGGCCAGGAAAAAACATCAGAGATAATAGCAGATATAGCAAGAAAGATGGTTTCACCCAATGGCCTTGAAAAATTGAATGAATTTATAGATACAATGAACGATCTTGGCTACTACGCAAAGCTGGAAATTGATGGCAATAAGATAAGAATAATAAGGCACAACTGTGTTTTCTACGACCTTGCCAAGGGAAACAAAACAATCTGCGAGCCATTTGAAAAGGCAATGTTAAATAAAAATGATTTAAAAATACTTGAAAACTTTAATCTTGGAAACAGATGCGTTGTTGAAATAGAACTATGATATTGATTTAAAATACTCACCTATTAATGGTATTCCATTTTTTATATCATCCTCGGACGTTGCAAATGATATCCTGAAATGATATTCAGAACCAAATGGCGCCCCTGGAGTTACTATTACATTTTTGTTTTCTAAAAGATTCATTGCAGCATCGTATGATTTAACATCGCTTTCATATCCAGGAAAAACATAGAATGCACCCTCAGGTTCGTAAAAGTGAAGGTTTGTTTCCTTTAATAGTGAGACAACAAGATCCCTGCGTTTTTCAAACGTCTCCCTTATGTGCTTTACACTATCATCATCGTCCAGGGCATGCAGTGCAGCGTACTGTGATATTGATGGTGCACATGTTAATGTTTGCTGCTGAATCTTGTCCGCGGATTTTATTATCTCCTCCGGTGCGACCATGTAACCAACACGCCAGCCTGTCATGGCATAGCTCTTTGAGAATCCGCTTACTGTAACTGTTTTATCAAAGGCCTCTGGTATTGATGCAGGTGAGAACATCTTTCCCCTGTATATAATATCCTCATATATTTCATCTGATATCATATATAGATTGTTTTCAAGGGCAAAATCAACTGTTTCCCTTATGTTTTTCTCTGATAGAACCTTCCCGGTGGGATTTACTGGATTGTTAATTAGTATTGCCCTTGTTTTTGGCGTTATCGCCCTTCTAAGATTATCAATATCTATATTGTATTCATCATCGCAGTCCGCAAAAACAGGTTTTCCAGAGTTTATTTTAACAATGTCAGGATATGAAACATAGTATGGCGATGGGATTAAAACCTCGTCCCCTGGATCGATTATTGTATAAAGTGCAAGATTTATTGAAAACTTTGTTGGCGTAACAAGAACGTTCTTTGCAACAACGTCTATATTGTTTTTTGATTTCATCTTCAATGCTATCTTTTCCCTGAGTTCAGGTATGCCTGCCGATGGTGTGTAATGGGTTTTTCCGGACATTGCATCGTCAAAAGCCATCTTTATTATATTATCCGGTGTTGTCATGTCCGGCTCCCCGATACCAAAATTATAAAGTTTTTTGCCGGCTTTTCTAAGCTCGCTCGCCCTGTTGCTCATGCTTACTGTTGCTGACTCGCTAATCTGGCTTAAACGTGATGAAACCATAATGACAGATACATATTTTCCTTTTATATTTTTGCAATAAACTTTTGTTTTTTTATATTAAATTATAAATCTTTTTTATCATTGAAGATGTTCAATACCTCTTTTATTTCCTCTATAATTATATCTGCATGATCTGAGCTTACATTTCTATTATGCCTGACAAGAACGGATAAACAGCCAAGCTCCCTTGACGGTATTAGATCATTGTCTATATCTCCAACAACTATAGTCTCATCAGGCTTTACGTTCATCATTGACATTGCCTTTATGTATGGTTCTGTATCCGGTTTACCATTTTTTACATCGTCAATTGTAACAATGGCATCGGCCTTTATATTAAGTCTCATTACAAAATCTTTTCTTGATGATGTGACCACGGCAATTTTTACACCAAGCTTTCTTAGCTCTTTAAATGTATCATCAACGTCCGGAAAGAATCTTAACTCATCTAAATGCATTTTAAAATAGTATTCCTCCCTGAATTCAATCTCAGGATTCATTGCATTGACCTTTTTTATAAGCATTGAGCCAGGATAGCCAATCATGAGTCTTATAATCTCTGGATCTGCTGATATATTATAATCGTCAAATGCCTGCTGCCATGATCTAACTCTTAATGGTATTGAATCAAGTATTGTTCCATCAAGATCAAAGATTACTGCTTTGAACATGACCGGTGATATTAAGTCGAATTAAAAATTTATCTCATGAAGGAGCTGCCCTTTTTATACTTTTTCTCTATGCTGGATTTTATTGCATTTATCATATCGTTTTTATCCATGCCCCTGGTCGATCTTATATTGTATTTTTTCATTATATACTTCAATGATTCAAGATCCATGCCATAAAGCTCATCCATCCTGTTTTCGCTGTACATCTTGAAGACATTTATATCCTTTTCATGGCCCTGGTATGAGATATTTATCTTTATTATATCGCACAGCTCAGGGTTTTCCTCGATCTTTCTCGCAAGGTACCTAAGAATGTTTACCATTTCCCTAGCTTTTTTATCTGACATACTCAAGCAGTTCTCTGGCTAACTCATCGTATCTATTAAATATTTCCCCCTCATATTTCTGCTTTATCGTGTTAAAACCGGAGTTAAAATCAGCCGCCTCCGTGATTTTTGCGCTTAATGGTATATACGATTTAAAAAGCTTTGGGTACTCACCCTTCTCAGCCTTGGACTGAAGACTCTCTATTACGTTTCTGTGAAGCCTGCTTCCAGATCTGTACATTGATATTAAAATACCAAGTGGATTTATCTTTATTCCGGCATCCTTTTTAAAAGATTCAATTCTTGATATGATCTGTGGTATTCCATATGTTGACAGTATATCTGGAATTGTTGGTATTATATAATAATCTGATATGTATATTCCTGACAGTGTTATTAAACCAAGGTTTGGCGGGCAGTCTATTATAACAAAATCGTATTTTTTTATGATGCCTGATAGTGAGTCTGCAAGCACGGTAACCGGTGATTTTACATAGTATCCTGTGTTTGATATCAATGGAAGCTTGTCCTCGAGATCTATTAACCTAAGGCTTGATGGTATCAAATCAAGGTTTTCTATACCGCCATTGATGTTTGAAACGCTTTTTACTACTGCCCTTTCACCGTTGAATGTATCCATGCCGTATATTTTATCATTAAAGAGCTGGAACAGTGTCTCGCCCCTTCTATCCTTTTCATACCATTTCATCTCGTCCATTAAGGAAACTGTTGCATTTGTCTGTGGATCAAGATCTATGACAAGAACACGTTTTTTATAATTATAAGATAAAAACTCGGATAATGCAACGGTCGTCTGTGTTTTACCAACACCGCCCTTTAGATTTATTATGCTTATAACTGTCACGAATTAAAAACGTACATAAATATATAAATATTCCTTTTAAAAACTTCAATAATTATTAATAGTAATTAATCATAATGATTTAATGCTTCCCAGTATTGAGGAACTAAGAAAAATGAGGAAATCCCTTGGTATAAGCCAGAAGGAGCTTGCAAGTATAAGCGGCGTCAGCCAGTCATACATAGCAAGGCTGGAAAAGGGAGATATAAATCCAACATATGATAAGATAAAAAAGATCTATGAGTATTTAAACAGTTCAGGCAACAGGGCCGGGAACATAGATATAAGGGCAGAAAAGATCATGACGAGGGATGTAATAACCTGTGAGGTTAATGATTCAATAATATCTGCATTAAACAAGATGAGGGAGAAGGGCTACTCACAGCTGCCTGTTTTAACCGGGGACAAAAGGATAATAGGAACAATAACCGAATCTGATATAAATGATATGCTTATAAAGGGAACATCTATAGAATCATTAAAATATATGACTGTTAGGAAGGTCATGGGTAAGGTTTTACCGCAGCTTGATAAGGACAGCCCGATATCAATGGTCTATCCATTATTAAAGTATTCAAGCGCGGTTTTAATTGTGGACGGATCAGAATTAAAGGGCATAATAACAAAGGCAGATATATTAAAAGCGGTAGAGATCTATGGTTAATATTATCATGGTTTTATATTCAATATTTCTGTTTCTACCGGCATTTATAGCAAATCCAGGGGCTGTTATAACTGGTGGGCATTTTATACTGGACCGCGGAAAAACCATTCACGGAAAGAGGATCCTTGGTGATGGAAAATCATTATCAGGCTTTATTGGAGGCTCGCTTATAGGCGTTTTGGCAGGCATTATTGTATATTATATAATATATATATCAAACATCGGCCTTGGCAACTATGGTAATAATATAATCTCTGCACTCCCGGTACTCTTTGCAATGAGCTTTGGCTCGCTTACAGGGGATATAACAGGTTCCTTTATAAAGAGAAGGCTCGGCATGAAGCGCGGTGCAAAGGGATCATTACTGGATCAATGGCCCTTTGTTTTGATGTCCTTTCTTTTTATATTTATATTTGCAAGGCATTTCTTCCTTGAATTCTACGGAAATTTTATAGCCATTATATTGATACTGGTTTTAACACCGCCGCTTCACCGTGGTGTAAACATACTTGGATATAAATTAAAGATGAAGGATGTGCCTTGGTAAAGATGGTCATAGCCGTTAGAAGGGATCTCGATCTCGGTAAGGGAAAGATAGCAGCACAGGTAGCGCATGCTGCAGTATCATGTGCATTGATCTCGATGAAAAAGAATAAAAAAATATTTAGGGAATGGATAAACACCGGTCAGAAAAAGGTTGTTATAAAGGTGGATAATCTCGATGAGATCTACAATTTAAAGAGAAAATTTGATGAATTAAAGATAATAAATGAGATAATTGTAGATGCCGGATATACACAGATAGATCCTGGAACGGTAACATGCATAGGCATAGGCCCGGCGGATGATGATGTTCTTGATGGCATCACCGGAAAATACCATCTATTATAATTTTGAAAGTGCATTTTCAAAATCTTTTATAATATCATCGATATCCTCTATGCCAGTTGAAAACCTTACCAGCGAGTCTGATATTCCAAGTGATCTTCTTTCTTCAGGTGAAAGCGATGCATGTGTTGTTTCAACAGGCATGGTTATCAATGATTCCACCCCGCCAAGGCTTGCAGCATAGGCAGGTATCTCAAGGTTTTTTATTAGCTTATGCGCATCCTCCATGCTGTTTAATGTGAATGACAGCATGCCACCGTAGCCCCTCATCTCCTTCCCGGCGATTTTGTGGTATTTATTATCATCAAGGCCGGGGTAGTTTACATTCAATACCTTTTTTGAATCCCTTAAAAACCTGGCAAGCTCCATGGCATTTTTATTATGCCTCTCCATCCTCAGGCCGAGGGTTTTTAGGCCACGGTATGATAGATATGCCTGGAATGCATCCGGCGATGCACCAAGTGTCTTTCTCATTTCTATTAAATTATTATAATAATTGTTTGTGCCGGCAATGCCAATAATTACATCGGAATGGCCTGATATGTATTTCGTTGCGCTGTGAACAACGATATCAGCACCGAGTTCCACAGGATTTTGATTATAAGGCGATGCAAAGGTCGCATCATCTATAAATAAAACATCATTTTCATGGCAGAACGCTGCCACGTTTTTTATATCAATTACCTTTAAAAGCGGGTTTGTTATTGATTCTGCATATACAAGATCGTAATTTTTGGCATCAAAGTCCAGGTTGTTTAATTTATCAACGTCTATGAAGTCCACATGAATTCCAAGAGTTTTTAACGTCCTTGAAAAGAACTGAAACGTTTGTCCATAGAGATCCATAATTGATAGTATTCTTTTCTTTTTTATATTTGATAGCACTGCGGCTGTTATCGCGCCCATTCCGGATGAAAATGCAACAGCATGCCCGGTATTCTCAAGGGCCCTGTATTTATCCTCAAGGGATTGCACAGTAGGATTTCCCCACCTTGAATATATGTATGGCATGCCGCTTGAGCTATCCATGTACTCGGATTCACTGTTTGGATAGATAAATGTGCTGTTTTCAAATATCGGTGTAACAACGTTTCCAATTTCCCTTATTTTTAAATCACCGGCCTGTACGGCCCTTGTATTAAAACCATTTAACATGATAAAATAATGATTATAATATTATAAACCTTTCAATTAAAACGTGAAGATTATTAAACAATGATCGATAATGGTTCAATGTTCATAGCCATAGAGGGCATTGATGGATCGGGTAAGACCACGCTTGCGGGCGATATTGCCAGTTATACAGGTTTTTATCTGACAAGGGAGCCAACAGACAGATTCTGCTATGATTACATAGAAGCCGATTACAATGATGAAAGCAGCATAATAAATTTTTTCCTCTTTACACTTGACAGGTACATGCACCAGAAGGAGATAAAAAACCATCTAATAAATGGTGTAATCTCAGATAGATATGTATTTTCTTCCATTGCATACCAGGGATCCGGCATGGAAAAAAGGTTTAAAAATATGGATGAAACAATATCATGGATGCTTGACGTCTCAAGATTTATAATAATGCCGGATCTAATAATTTATTTAAAAATCGATCCGGGGCTTGCGTTAAAGAGATTGAATCTCAGGAAGAATGAGAAAAAAAACACTGATGCCTTTGAGAGGCTGGAGATGCTTAAAAACGTTTCAAAATACTATGATTACATATTTTCAGGGATTATAAAGATACCTGTTATAAAAATCAATGCGGAAATGGAATATAATTATGTAAAAGATGAGGCGATAAAAGGATTAAATGATTATTTATAGATTATCCTCTCTATTGTTTTTGCATCCTTTATTATGTTGCTTATCCTGACAAATTCATCGGCCTGGTGTGCAACATCAACGTCTGTTGTTGACCATACAACCGCCGGTATTCCATTCTCCCTGAAGAATGCTGCGCATGTCCCGCCGCCAATGCCAACTACTTTTGGGTTTTCTATGGCATCTGATAGAAGCCTAACAATTTCACTGTCCTTCCTTGTTGGTTCAGGGGCATCCTCCCTCTGTATAATTTCATAGCTTATCCTTGCCGGGCTTTTAAAACCGGCTATTTCATCATCTATGAATTTTAGTACATCGTTTACATCATAATCTGGTAATATCCTGCAGTCAAGAAACTGGGAATCAAGGCCTGGTATTGTATTTATATTATCAACATTCTTTCCATGCTTTGTTATCTCAAAGGTTGAATATGGTGGATCAAAAACATCGTTTATTTTATTGTATTTTTCCTTGAGCCTTGATTCCAGATTTAAAACAAATTTGTATAACTCCTTTGTGGCGTTGATTGCCTCTCCTGGCATGCTGGCATGATACTGCCTTCCATGGGAATTTATCTTCAACCATAATATGCTTTTTTCTGCGATTTCTATCGTTCTTCCATCAGGTGTGCCGGCATCTGGCACTATTATTAAATCATCCTTTTTAAATATATTATTTTTAATTAAATACTTTATGCCGAAGTTGCTGCCCGTTTCCTCGTCTGATACAAATGCAAGGCCAAGATTAAATTTTAAACGGTCCGGCTTTAAATTTTTAAGCAGGAGCAGCGAGGTGAAGATGCCCTGACCGTTATCCTCGGTGCCACGGCCGTATATAAGATCGCCTGAAACCGTTGCCTGGTATGGATCATAATGCCATAGATTTATATCACCCTCAGGAACTGTATCCATATGTGATATTATCCATAGTGTTTTCTCCATGCTGCCTATCCTTACTATAATGTTTGGCCTGCCATCGATATCATATCTTTCGTAATTGTATCCAAGCTCTTTTATTATTTTGCATATCTCCTCGGCCTTCCTTGATTCACCAGGACCATCAGACAATGGCCCAACAGATTTCAATGGTATTAACCTCTTTGCGGTCTCAATTATAAACGATTCGTCCATGGCATGGTATCTTATTTAAAAATTTAATAGTTTTTAAGTATAACAGGAATTGAATCAAGATAAAAATGATTTGTGTTGAAATGCCCTGCATCGTATTCCATGTAAACATGGTCTATATTATTTCTTTCCAGTGTTCTGCTTATTATCTTCATGCCTATGTACATTTTGAATTCATCATGGATTCCTGTTTGAAGAACTATTCTCTTTTTCCTTAGATTTTCCAGATAATTGTTTACTGTTGAAACCGGGTCAAAGGAAAGCCAGTCATTCCAGTATTGGTTTAATGAGCCATCTGATAAATCGAATGGCAGGTTTATCTTATCATTCCTTGAATAGAATGCAGACATTGCAACCATGTTCATTGCCGTTAGTTCATCATTTGAATGTATGTATTTTTTATTAAAATTATCAATAAAATCATCTATTCCTGTTTTCTTTAATATATTATAAGCAACAGGAAAATCATTAAGATATGAATAATAAAAATATGAATCGCCGGAGATGTCTATAAATCCAGAGAATTCATCATGTTTCATTGATAGATTTATTGCCCCAAAGCCCCCTGATGATTTTCCAAATAAATATTTATCCCTGGGACCATATAGATCATCAAGATGTTTTAAAACATCTTTAACTATGAAGTCCTCGTAGTTGCCCACTGCCATTGAGTTTAGATACTGGTTTCCCCGCAGTGATGTCATTGTATCTGGAAGGGCTATGATAAAGCTATAATCTTTTGATATAATATTTAAAACAGATAAAAAATCCATGCCTGTATAGCTTCTGTTTAAAAAGCTCTCTGAACTTCCAAAGAAACCGGCAAGGCCTATAAGCACAGGGGTTCTATCATTTACATTGTTCTCTATGACTATTAAATCTCTTTTGAAATCGTCATTAAGTCTGTTGTTTTTTAATGATTCTCCATCAATTTTATATCTTTTTATCTCCATGGTTTAATATGCAATCATGGTTTAAAATTTATATCTCCATGCTTTTTGATATGTCCTCGATGTAGCCAAAATCAAGCAGGCCGAACTCATCTGTTATTCCATAGGCCCTGAATTTTTTTGAAACGTTCCTGAGAACGGGTGTGAAGTGCTCATCACTTAATAATGACTGCGTCACATCTGTGCCTGATGAGAAGAAGCTCATTGCCGGTGTTATTAAAACCTTATATTCCTCATTGTAGACAAATGCCGGTATCTTAAAAACACCACCGACACGGTCTCTCAGTGCAATTGATGGATGCTCATGCCCCAGAATTGTAATCTTTTTTATGCCAAGATCCCTGTCGCCATGGTATATATAATAATGATCGTCCTCGTAATAATTATAAATCCTTATATTCCTCGATTTTAGTATGTTTATTAGATAATTATCATGGTTTCCCCTTATATAGATTAATGAAACATCGTTTTCATATTTATCTATGAATCTATTTATATCATCCCATTCCTGTGGCAGGTTTCTTGAGAACTCCTGCTTGAAATCGCCATTTATAATGATCTTTTCAGGATTATACCTTGATATTATATTATCAATTATATTTGTAATATGGTTAAACTGCAGCTTTGGCAGAAATATACCATGAAGATTCATCTCATCCTCGAAGCCAAGGTGCAGATCAGAGACCACAGCGGCACCTATATCTGCCAGGTATGCACAGTATAAATTCGAAATGTAAACATTATCATCTATTCTTATGTCCTTCAATGGATATGTATAAAAATAAAGATATTAAAGATTTTTTAATTCTGAATTCCCTTTTCAGATGCAAAGTACGTTATTAATATCATAACAACGGCGAAGATAAATAGATATAAAAGATTAAGGCCAACAGAGTGCATCTGGGCCGCATTTAGATCACCGTTTATTATAACGGTTCTTATTGTATCAGCTGACCAGGATATTGGATTGTACATTGCAACGTGATGGAGCCAGGGCTGCATTATGGCACCCGGGAAAAGAGCTGTGCTTGCGAACATCAGTGGCAGGTTAACAAGATTTACTATTCCCATGATTGTGTTTACCTGTGTCATCTTTATTGCTATTACAGAGAATATTGAACCAAAGATCACCGAGATTAAAAGCATTGCAGTAAATAATATCAAAGCGTCAAATACTGTAAATCCGTGTGGAAACTTGAGGCCGTCAGGTATAACTGCGGCGATGCCTATTAGTATTGCAGCCTGAACAGCTATTTTAACAACCGATGCAAGCATTCTTGAAAAAACTATTGAGCTTCTGTGTATCGGTGATGCAAGAAACCTTGTTAAAACACCAAGACGCCTGTCCCATATAATGTTTATTCCTGAGAACATGGCGGTAAACAGCGATAGCACTGTCAATATGCCTCCAAGCAGGAATGTTATATAATCGGGTGCGCCGTTAAAGAATGACGAAACTGGAGCCCCTGGAAATGCGAATTTTGCAATGTCTATTGCACTGCCAAACAGGAGTACCCAGAATATCGGCTGTATTACGCTTACTATTAAATACGTTGGATTTCTATACCATTTCTTTAATTCCCTTCCGGTAAGTGGTAAAAGTCCGCTCATCTGCTTATCCTCCTCATATAATTCATTGTCTTTACATAATCCATTGGCGTTTCATCATTTATCTTCCTGCCGGTGTATTCGAGGAACGCCTCATCAAGTGATGGCTTTTCCACGGTCATCTTCCTGGGCCATATATGATTCCTGTATAATATATTCATTAATTCAGGAAGGATTGCATCAGAATTCTCAACCTTGAACCTTATACTGCTTCCATTTATGCTTGTCTCCTTTGCAGGGAAGTCCTTTAAAAGATTAACCTCTGATTCACTGTTCAATTCCATTGATATTATGTCCCCGCCAAGGCCTTCCTTTAATTCCTCTGATGTGCCAACCTTTAATAGCCTTCCATGGTCTATAATTGCTATATGATCTGCAAGTGCGTCGACCTCCTCAAGATAATGCGATGTTAATATTATTGTTATCCCAAGGTTTTCCTTTATTGCTTTTATATATGACCAGAGGTTTGTCCTTGTCTGTACATCAAGACCAAGGGTTGGCTCATCAAGGAATAATACCTTTGGACTGTGGACAAGACCTGCTATTAATTCAATACGCTTCCTCATACCTCCTGAATAGGTTGAAACAGGCCTTCTTGCCGCATCCTCAAGATCAACCATCTTTAAAAGTTCAAGCGCCTTGGCCCTTGCATCGCTCTTTTTTATATTATAAAAATCTGCTATCAGCATTAAATTCTCATAGCCTGATAAATCCTCATCTGTTGTCAGTTCCTGCGGCACTATACCTATTGAATCGCGAACCTTCATTGATTCCTTTACAATGTCGTGGCCATCAACTATGGCAGTCCCTGACGTTGGTTTTATTATGGTTGTTAGCATCTTTATCGTTGTTGTCTTGCCGGCACCATTCTGACCTAAAAGGCCGAAGATCTCGCCACTTCTAACGGTCATGTTTAAGTTATCGACGGCCCTTAAATTTTTATAAATCTTTGTTAAATTCTTAGTCTCTATTATATTCTCCATTTTCCATCACTATCCTTTTCTTAAGGTTTTCTATATCTGCTATTATGCTTTCCTGGTTTTCCTTTATGTATTCAGAATTTGCTTTTACAAGCTCGTTAAATAGATCCTTCATCTCCTTTCTTAAGGTCTTGAAGAAGGAATGGTTCTGCACGTAATTAATTGAAAACCTTTTGTATTCATCAAAGTTTTTATTAAAGTATTCCTTGCCCTTATCCGTTATTTTATATCCAGACTCCATTTTTATTATGTAATTTTCCCTTTGAAGCCTTCTTAATGATGGATATATCATTCCGGTGCTTGGTTTATAACGCTCGTCAAACTTTTCTATTATACCTTTTATTATTCCATATGGTTTCTTTTCCTCATAGTATATCTGATCGAGTATTAGCATGTCTGATACATTTACCATAGATGTATATATCTAAATTGTATTTAGATATATCTATTATAAAAAAAGATATTTATATGAATAGAAACTCCTTTTCAGCATCGCTTAAAAGCACGAGTTTTTGATCAATTTCGCTGATAATTTTATCCCTTAAGATTTCATCTATACCATTTTTCAATGATAGCATTTTTAATATGCCACCGGCGGCCACATGATATCCAAAAAAGATCTTTATACCAGGAAATCTCTTATAAAGCCTTTCCCTTATATGCTTTGAGCGCATTACGCCTCCAACAGAGCCTATTATAAATTTGCCATTGAAATGCCTAGACATTCCCAGAAGCATTAATTCAATCTCGTTGTATGCAAGGTCAAGAACATTTAAGGCTATTTTATCTTTATATGAAAGCTCATCCACCCTTGCTGCAATTGATGCAAAGAACCTTTTATTAAAATTGTTCTCAAGCTCGGCTACGGCATCCCTGAGACCAAGACCTGTAATTTCCTCTATTAGGTCTATCAAGGTTGTTTTGTCTATTAATCCATCATGGCTCTTTTCAGCAAGCTGTATTGCCTTTCTTGATATCCAGTAGGCAGAGCCGCAGTCATCTGTCAGGTAGCTCCAGCCGCCTATTCTGTGATTAACGCCGTTTATAATGTAACTGCCAACCGATCCTGTGCCTATCGCAGTTACAACGCCATCATTTCCCAATGTAACAAGAAATGTGCCTGCGTTACCGTCATTTTCTATTATATAATTCTGGCTTATTGAGGATACTATTCTGTTAAGCATCTCGCTGTGATATTTTGAATCGCCATAGCCGGCTATTCCAAAGAATGAATTGTTTATCTCCGGATTTCCGGCCATGTTTAAGGCGTTCTCCATGGCCTTTAAAATGTTCTTTTTTGATACATCCTCTGATACAGACCTTACATTGCTTGGACCTGAAACACCAATACCGGCAACCTTTTTGTTTAAATCATCGTAGACAACGGCAAATGTCTTTGTGGCACCACCATCAACCGATAGTAACATAACTCATGAATGAAACTTAAATAAAAAATCTTTTGAATGTCATTTAATTAGACGTTTCAAAGTATAAATGCCGTAACCTGTTATAACCTTTAAATATTTTGGTATTTCAAGCGATGTATCAATATCTATGTACAGATTTTTAATATTATTTATTTTATTCTTATCCGAGATTAAAATCAAATTTTTAAATCCAATTAGATCAAAAACCCTGCCAGAGATCTGTTTGTTGCCGCGGCCAAGAACAAAGCCCTGGCCTCCTATTGGCGATATTATTAATTTTGTTTTTCCGTTCAATGAGATATTATACAAAAATTCCTCATCAACATCATACTTAATTAATTTCATGTTTTTTATTACATCGAAACCAAGAATATTTGTTTTGTAACCAAGCGATTCAACTATAATTTTGCATGTTCTGCCAGGCCCTATTATATAATATGAATCATCCATGTTCTCAATTATGTACTCTGCTATATCGTATGCATCATCGTTATTATACTCGGCCTTTGATGATGAAACAATGTTATTTGAAACCGGTACCATTAATGATCCAAAATATTTTATCTTTAAAAGGCCGGACCTGTATGCATCCTCATCTATATCGTATACCCCAGAATCCATTGACTCAACGTTTTTATGAACATCCATGTAAAGGTCAATTGCATGGTTAACATTTATGCAGAAGATTGAGCTGTACATCTTTACACCTGCAGGTATGGCTATAACAGGTTTTTTAATATTTGATGAAACAATGTCCCTGGCGGTTCCATCACCACCTACAAAGATTATGTAATCTACATCGAAATCTTTCAGTTTATTTAAAAAATTTAATGTGTCATCCCTTGAGCTCGGCCATTTTGATTCGTATATAATTTTATAATTATCCCTGCCACTTGATTTAAATATTTCCTCTCCCATGTACAATGATGGTATATAAAAATTGTCCTCATCAAGGATGTTTTTAATAAATTTCATTGCGATCTTTATTGATACAGAGGCCCCAGGGTCTGATATTTTTAAATTGTCAGAGCCCTTATTATTTATCATGCCACCGTAGCCTGCCAGTGGATTTACAAAGAAGCCGAAATTCATAAGAAATGATGCATTTTTTATATATAATATATACCCAAGATTAATATAAGAAACAATTAATAAGGTTATATGAAAATTCTTATTATATCTGATATACATGGTAATTACGATGCATTAAGCTCTATAAATGAAAGCTATGATAAGATGATCTTTTTAGGTGATGCCGTTGATTATGGGCCTGAACCTGATAGAGTCATAGATTTTCTTAGAGAGAACAGCGATATCAATATAATGGGAAACCATGATAATGCCGTTGCATATAATCAGGATTGCATGTGCTCTTTTGATATGCACGATCTAAGCGAGAGGACCAGGGAGAAAATAAGCATGAAACTTCTAGGAAAAAACGATATAGATTACATAAAGGGCTTCAAAAGTTATGCTGAGATAAATATAGACAATAAAAGATTCTATGCCACCCATGGAAGCCCGATGAACAACCTAAATGGATACCTGTTTGCAACCGAGGCTGAAATGTTATACAAAAAAAGGGAATTTATGGAAAAATATGATTTTATACTGGTTGGCCACACGCACTTCATGATGATGTACCGAAATAAAATAATAAATCCAGGAAGTGCAGGCCAGCCAAGGGATAATAATTACATGCCATCGTATTTATTATATGACTCAAGGGATAACTCGTTTTTGTTTAAAAGATTTAATTACAATTATGAAAACACATTAAAGAAGCTAAAGAATCTGCTTGACGATGATACATATAATAAAATAAAGCGCTTTTACAGCCCATAGAAAATTAATAAATGATCATTGAATAAGCATCCATGGATCATGATGTAAAGGAAAAATACCTCCAGGCTGGAAAGATAGGAAAAATGGCGCTTGACTATGCACAGAGCCTGATAGAGCCTGGGGCATTATTTTACGATGTTGCTGAGAAAACAGAGGCATTTATAAGGGATAATGGTGCACTTCCATCATTTCCGGTAAATCTTTCAATAAACAATGAGGCTGCACATTACACACCTTACGAAAATGATAAAAAGAAGTTTAAAACCGGTGATCTTGTAAAGGTTGACCTTGGTGCAATGGTTGACGGATACATGTCTGATAATGCAACGACGGTTGAGGTCGGAAACACTGGAAAGTTCTCTGATTTAATAGATGCAACCAGGGAGGCTTTAAATAATGCAATAAAAATGATAAGACCTGGAATTGAATTATATAATATAGGAAATACAATAGCCGATACAATAAATTCCTATGGGTTTAATCCAATAAAGAACCTTGGTGGCCATGGAATAAACAGATATGATTTACATTCAGAGATATTTATACCGAATTACAACGATGGAAACGGCGAGCGTTTAAAAATAGATAAGGTAATAGCAGTTGAGCCATTTGCCAGCACCGGCATAGGCATGATACATAACGGCATGCCTGGTAATATATACATAGTCGAGGAGACAAGAATAGATAAAAATGAGGAGATATACAAAAATTTCAATACAATACCATTCGCCGAACGCTGGGTCGCAAAGCTTATGCCTGACTATAAGGAATATATAAGGAAAAAACTAAATGAAAGGTATATATCAGCGTTTCCTGTTTTGAAGGAGCATAAAAATTCTTACATATCGCAGGCAGAGCATACAATAATGGTATTAAGCGATGAGATTATAGTAACAACAAAATAAAAAATATAAATTAATTTTATGGATCAGATATAACATCTATGGAAAACGTGAGTGTCATATCTGAGTTCTGATAGTAATTTACATCCTTACCGTTTGAATTTCCAAGGCCAACCCATAGATCGAGGACTGCCATGCCTGATGGATTCAATGAAACGCCAACGCCGGTGCTCTTTGAGTATGATAGATTGTATATATATCCTGTGTATGATTGAAGGGCGCTCATGAATTGTGATTCTGCCACCTGTGTTGCATTTATTTTATACATTGGCATTGCAGACGGAGGTGCTGGTGATTTTGATGGAGGAGGTGTTGGTCCGGATGGAGGTGCTGGAGGTGGTGCAGGTGGATCATCATATGTTGCATTATATGATGTTGTGTTCATTAATGCTGTTGGCGTTGCTATTAAACCAACAGTGCCTGAGTTATATACCACGAATTGTATCTCAAAGTATTCTCCAGGTGCAAGGTTTGTAACGTTTACCCTGAAGTTATACACAGTTGATGTTGTGTATTTCACCGAGCCAAGAAGTAAATTATATTTGCCATTATCTGCATGGTATGGCTCTGCGACGCCTATTTCATATATCATTCCATTGGGTCCTATCACTGTTATAGGTGTGTTGTTTGCATTCGTTTTTATCAATGTTCCGTTTAGCTCCCATGTTAGATGCCCGGCGGTGCTATTCACTGTTATGCTTGATGAGCCGGAGAATGCTGAAAAGGCAAATGTACCGCCCATTGCAATCAGTATCGGCACAACAAGCAGTACCGCTATCTTTTTATTCAGGTTTATCACCTAATTAGAATTATTTCATTGTAAATATTAAAAAATAATGAAATAATAATAAAAAACTTATTTAATTAAAATATATACTTACATAAGATAAGTATAATTTTAATATTTAACTTCCGCTATTACGTTATCAAGGAATTCCATTAATGTTGAATATATGTTTCCATTGAATGCACTGGTTGAATTGACATTTGAATTGTCTGCAACTGCATTTGATGTTATGACTGAGGCAGATGTATTGTTTACCCATGGCGGCAGGTATCCACCGAATGGATCGCTTAATGTGCCCATGAAGCCATAGCCAAGACTGTTTGCCTTTAACCAGTCGCTCTTTTCCTTTGCAAGTGTTGATTTTAGATCTGATACAAATGCAGCCCTTGCCGATGAGTCATTTACATTTGGATGTGCATATATTGTTGCAAGGAATGCACTGTCAAGATCTGCGTATGGCCCTGCAAAGAAGCCACCATCTGATAGCTGGTACAGGAAGCTATGCGCATTGCTTGAGTGGTTTAATAATGATTCATAGTTGTACCACTGGCCTGGTGTGTTGTAATAATCATTTGTTATGTTTTTATAGAATGTAACTGCCTTCCATTTTGTGAAAACCAGCTGTCCGGAGTATGATGAAAAGTATTCTGCGAATGTTAATCCCTCGTTCTGTGTTGGTCCTGCTGGCACAACTATTGAATCGTCCAGTATTATATAATACCTCGATGTTCCAGGGAATGGCATTGACATTAATTTTATGTCATGGCTCATTATGTACGATGTATTATTGTAAGGTGCCGCATTTGGATATGTTGTTGTGTTATCAAAATCGTATGCATAGTTGCAGTACGAATTTATAACAGCCTCAAAGCCGACCTTTCCAGAGATAATCTTTGGAACTGCCTGCGTCCATGTCTGTGAGCTCTCCCCAGGATATCCATCACTAACAAATTCCTGGAATATTTCATTCGTTTCATTTAATACATTTAAAACCTTTGGATTGCTCAGATTCAATGTTCCGTAATTTAATTCATCGTACATTGTTGTGTTCTGGCTTACGGATAGAAATATGTTTCCCCAGAGAACTGTTTGATCATAGCCACCGTCATCGCCTGGAACGGCCCATGCATATATGCCATGGCTTTCAAGTGCCCTGCTGTCTGATATTAATTCAGATAAATTATCCGGAAATGGCAGATTATACTTTATTAATACCTGTGGATTAAAGTAAAGCTCATTGCATCTGTGAACGTCCACAGGCAATGAAAACATTGTGCCATTAAATGTACCGGCCATTAAAACCTGTGTAACAGCGTTTGAATATAATCCAGTGCTTTTTGCTATCGGCGTCATGTTTACAAAGTCCTTTGCACCGTTTGGTGCATCCTCTATATAGCTAAGAACCTGCGGACCAAACAGGGACTGGAATAAATCAGGAGGATGCCCTGCCTTTATATCAGCGAGAATTGCATAAATTGCCTCGGTACCGGCAGCGCCAGGTTTCAACTCGCTTTTAACAACATATCCTGGGTGCGAGGTTTCAAATGCTGCGTATTCCTTATCAAGAGCCACCTTGCCATCCGTTGCCCACCATGTATAAAAGTATATTGTCTTCACCTTTTTAGGCGGATGATAGACTAAACCAAAGTAAACACCGAGAACTATGACGATTATAACAACAACGATAACCACTGGAATTACCCATGGCTTTCGTTGTTTACCTTTATATTACTCTGGTGCCTTCATATTAAATATAATATATAACCATATAAAATATTTTCATTTTATGTAATTAATTTCCAAAAAAAATACTTTATTTGAAAACTATAATTAATTTTAAATAGAATCCATTGCTATTTCGTTAATTATTTTATCTATTTCATCACCAATTTTTATTAAGCCTGTATTTTCGAGTGTTTCCTTAACATCCTGTGTTATTATGTAAACAGCATGCTGCAACTCATAAACGCATATTCTTACAGGGAGTATTATTGTCATATCTGGGTCAGTATTTATTAATGAATAAACAAGATCCGGTCTCGAAAGTTCAAATATCATGTTATTCATTATATTATAACCAAATCTTTCAAGATTTTCCCTTACATTTATTATTGATATAATCCTCATGCCGTGCCTTGTTACTGATTCGTGCATCTTTTTAATAACGGAGTCAAAATTATCCTTTGATTCGTATTTCATTGAAAAGATAAATTATTTATTATATTTAAACGCTTTTTAACTATTTTGTGAAAAAATAAATATTCTTTGAACCATATTTTTAAAATATAATAGAAAATATTTAATTTTGAATTAATAATAACAATTTGTATTTTGAGTAAAATCATAGCATAGAAAAGGTCTTTAATGCAATAATATTATAAATACATGGAAATTTCAAATGATTTAAGGGATAGATCACTGGGCATACTTAATGAGTTTTTAAGACTTGAATCTGTTTCGGCAGGCAATTCTTGTATAAATGAGACGGCATCCTATTTAAAGGATCTTTTAAATGACCTTGGAATAAATTCTGAAATAAGAAGGAGTACTGGAAATCCTGTCGTAATTGGCAGAATAGACAGCAGATCACGCAGGATAATTATTTACAATCATTATGATGTGCAGCCTGCTGATCCTCTAGATGAGTGGAAAACGGACCCATTTAATCCAATGATGATTGGCAAAAGACTTTATGCCAGGGACGTCTCTGATAACAAGGGAACGCTTATAGCAAGACTTATTGGCATATACCAGGCATTAAAGGATAAAATACCGGTAAGTACAACATTTCTATACGAGGGTGAGGAGGAGATAGGAAGCCCAAACCTTGAGAATTTTATAAAAAGCAACAAGAATATTATAAATGGCGATTCTTTAATAATGGAAGGTGGCACACTGATGGGTTCTAGACCGGTTATATCCCTTGGTGTTAAAGGCCTTCTTTATATAGAATTATCCTATGAGATAGGTTCAAGTGATGTGCATTCATCAATGGCACCTGTTGTTGAGAATCCGGCAATGGAGATTATAAAGGCAATATCAGCATTATCTGATGGCACTGACATAACAATACCTGGCTTTTACAAGGATATAAGAAATTTAACAGAGGATGAGATCAATATTATAAAGGAGTACCCTGTTGATATGGAAAATATAAAGAGGAGCCTTGGTGTGGATAATTTAAAAAAGGAGGGCAGCTATGAGTATGCAATGTCGCTTTTCACAGAGCCAACGTTCAATATTGATGGTTTTTCCTCCGGTTATTCCAGTAAAGGCTCAAAAACAATAATACCAAAAAGGGCCGTGGCCAAGATTGATATGGGGCTTGTCCCAGATCAGGATCCAAATAGTATATACAGGAACATATTATACAAGCTTGATAGTGTCCATTTCAAGGGAACTGTAAAAATGCTTGGTGCCGAGTATCCTGTTAGAACATCACCGGATGGTGATTTATCAAGGGCCATGATAGAATCAGCTGAAACCGTTTATAAAATCAGGCCTGTTATAATAATAAACAGTCCGGGAACACAGCCCATGGGTCTTTTCACAAGATATTTAAAAATAAAAGACGCTGTTAGTGCCATAGGCGTCGGTGATGAGCATTCAAGGGCACATGCACCAAACGAGAGCATAGATATCGATAATTTTTTCCTTGCAATAAAGCATACGTATGAGTTCATAAAAATGTATTATCATTAATGCTTTTAAAAAATATAAAAATATCAAATGATTATAACATTTTTATGATAATTGCCTCAAGAAAACCCTCATTAAAGGACATTTATAAAATAATAAAGGTTTCTAAATTTGATGAGCCCGCAGATTTAATAATAGAGGATGCAAGTTACATTGATATTTACACTAAAAGAATATCCAGTGGAAATATAGCAATAGCGTCAGGAAGAATAGCATATATAGGAGATGAGATGCCTTTAAAAAATAATGATACAAGGATAATAAAAAATGATTTTTTAATTGCACCTGGATATATAGAGGGGCATGCACATCCATTTCAAATATACAATCCAGTTACATTTAATGAGATTATGATCAGGCACGGCACATCAATGGTGATCAGCGATGACCTGCCGATGTACATAAAAATGGGCTTAAAAAACATAAAAAGATTTATGCGATTTATGGGAAGACTGCCTGTAAAGAATTTCTGGTCTGTGAGGCTCGACTCACAATCAATGATAGACATGGAAAAATTCAGTTATATTAAAATAAAAGAATTGTTAAATGATGATTATGTTTTACAGGCCGGTGAAATAACAGGATGGCCTTATATAATAAACATGGAAAAAAACATGTTAAAAAATATCTATAATTCACAGTTTCTTGGCAAAAGAATTGAAACACATAATCCAGGTGCATCAAAAAACACTTTAAACAGAATGGCCGCTGCGGGGATAACCTCTGATCATGAGGCCATTACCGGCGAGGATGTTAAAACAAGGCTATCACTTGGATACCATGTCTTTTTAAGATATTCTTCTATAAGAAAGGATCTAAAGGATGAATTAAAATACATCATTGATGAGAAACTTCCATTGAACAGGCTCATGCTTACAAATGACGGCAGCCCGTATTATAATGACTACATGGGTATGGACGATTTAATAAAGATTGCGATATCGGCAGGTCTAAATCCATTTGATGCCTATTCCATGGCATCCCTAAATCCTGCGGTTTATTACAATATCGATGGCATTTATGGCGGCATAGCCCCGGGAAGGCTGGCGGACATGAATTTTATAAGGGATCTTTACAATCCAGAACCTGTATTTTTAATGCTTGATGGTAAGATCATTGATAAAGAGGTAAAACTTGATCCGCCTGACTGGAAGGGCTATGGCATGCTATATAAAAACAGGAATATTGATATTAATAAGATAAATTTCAACGGTAGTGATGAAACGCTTTTTATGAGAAATCAGGTTATCATGGATTTAAACAAATATAAAATGGAGGATTCAATGGAGATACATTTAATAACCAAGGATCTTAAAAGAATTGTATCTTCAAATATCCATGGCATGGGCCACTTTGATGCCCTTGCAAGCTCATATAATATAGAGGGATCTTACATTGTTATTGGGTCATCACATGATTTAATGAAAAAGGCATTAAAAGAGGTAATTAAAAATGGCGGCATTGTATTCAATGGCAATAAAAATATCAGAATTGAGCTCAAAATACTTGGCATAATGTCAGATAAGCACAGTGATGATGTAAGAAACATCACGGAGGAATTCCGCAGCACGATGAGGGGTTCCGGATATAAATTTGATGACCCTGTTTATTCAATGCTTTTTCTAAATTCAATTAATTTACCGTATTACAGGATAACATCATCAGGCATTGTTGAGGTAAAAACCAGGAAAATTATTAAAAAACCTGTTAGTTTAAAGATTTAAAAAACCTTTTTATAATTTGAAAAATTACAGTTATATAAATTGGTAATGATTTTTATAGCTGAAACCCCCATACGGGTTTCCATTCATGCCGGTGTTTATTATGTATGAGTTTAAATCCCTGGATAATGGAAGATTTGGGAAGGTTCAGCGAAGAATGTTTTATCTATCATCACTGGGCCTTTTTCTCGATGGCTATGATCTGTCGATAATAACCATGGCCATGCTTGTAATACCTTCACAGCTGCACCTTGGATTCTATGAGAAGATATACGTTGATACATCATCATTTATAGGTATGCTCATTGGGGCACCCGTTCTTGGAAGGCTCAGCGACATGATAGGCAGGAAGAGGATCTTTGGCCTTGATCTGTTATTCTTTGTGGTCTTTGCAATAACAGCAGGCCTTTCAGGAAACTTCTATGAGCTGTTTATATCAAGGCTTTTAATGGGCTTTGGCATAGGCGGTGATTACCCAATAAGTTCAACAATGATGTCCGAGTTTTCACCAAAGAATTCAAGGGGCAGGCTTTTACTGGGCATGGTTGGCATGTACTGGCTTGGTGCATTCATATCTGCTGTTATGAACTATATCTTTGTTATTTTTACAGACTTCTGGAGGTACACATTTATAATAGGAGGTATAATAGCACTGCCATTGATATTGCTTAGATTAAAGGTTCCGGAAAGCCCAAGATGGCTCGCCTCAAAGGGGAAGATAGGGGATGCTGAATCAGTATTAAAAGATATATCTGGCGTTTCGGATGTGGAAAAAAGCAGTAAAACGGTAAAAAGGGTCCATGGTTTCTATTTCACATTAATATTCGTTGTTGCCGCCTGGTTCATATTTGATGTTGCCGCATATGGCCTTGGCTTCTATTATCCATTAATATTCAGCGAGCTTGGTTTCAGGGATAATTTCAGGTCGATAGCCGAGATATCAATGATTATATCAATAGGCGGAATGCTGGGCTATGTTATAGCATTACCCGTTGCCGATAAAATAGGCAGAAGATTCTTAACAATATTTGGTTTCTTTGTCATGACACTTTTATTATCCCTTGGCAGCATAATAAAGATATCAGGAATAGCCTCTGTTCCATTTTACTTTCTGTTCGTGCTCTTCGAGCAGTGGGTTGGCGCCGTTACATTATTCTATCCAACAGAGCTTTTTGCAACAGATGTAAGATCAACGGTTCAGGGTATAGCAACTGCCGCATCAAGGGCCGGCGCAATACTTGGAATAGTAATCTTTCCATTTTACCCGGTATTTCACTCGCTTCTGGTTTTTGCAGTTGCATCATTTATTGGACTTATTATAGCAATATTCATGGCTCCAGAGACAAACAGAAAAAGCCTTGAACAAAATGTTGAGATGTATACAAATAAAAATCCGAAATTATGAATTTAATTTTTTTCCAAAAACTCCATGAATTTGGAAAAACTTTCCTGAAAGTTTGGTCTTGTCATGCATAATCTAAGGTATGTTCCCTTCAGGCCGAAGAAATCAGCAGGTACAAGTGTAAAACCAGCCCTGTAAAGTCTTTCTGAAAAATCCATCGAATCATCGTTTAAATAGTATGAATAATCTATAAATGCAACAGGCGATCTTAATGGTTTTATATCATTGTAAAATTTAAGGTGGCCCATGTTTTTAAATAAAATTTTGTTGTTTTCCTCGACAATGCCCCTTACATAATCAACTATTGAATCATGGTCCTTTAATATATAATGGCCTATCGATGTGTTAATATTTGAAACGGGCTCTGTTAATAGACCTTTATAGCCATTTATCTGATTCGCATTCTCCTTATCAGGACATATTATGTATCCTAGTCTAAGGTCATCCCCGCCAAAGACCTTTGTGAAGGTATTTATTATATAACCATCATATTTCATTGAGAATGATAGCTCTCTATCAAACTCAAGAAATGTTTCATCTATTATATTGTTCCTGTTTTTTATCTCTGGCATCGATCCTGTTGGGTTGTTAAGCATGCTGTATAGATTTAATGCATCGCCATGATCATATCCAAGCATTAACGGAACCTTATAGATCGGCTCATATTCCGGTAATCTAACATTAAACGATTTTAGATGCCTTAGATGAAATAGTACCAGTGACAGTGCCTCCGTGGCGCCATGTGTTACAACAATGCGCTTTTCATCTATTCCGTGAAGGGCGGCTATATCATTTATAAAGGCCGATTCCTGAACCGCATCATAGTTCTTAAAATATTTCTTTAGATCAACAACACCATACATGCCGCTATTACTTAGATTATAAAAAGCGTGATGCGATGATAACCAGTCTCCTATGTCAAATCTCATGTAAAAATGATGTATAATTATAATATAATTTTATGCATTAAATTTAAAAAGCATTTAAATAAAATGTGTGTATACAAAATTACGGAAAACGTAAAAATTTATTCCATAAAGGGAATACCTGCAGGATTCACATCGGCGATATTCGAAGCCATAATGTTTTACATCTTTGATCTTTTTGATAAAAAGGCCTTGGGATACCAGTTTACGGCCATAGGTGAAAGATTATTTCATTTGGGCTCATTGGATGGCGAGATCACAGGTCTTTTAATGCACTTCCTTGTCGGTTCAATAGTAGGTTTTTTTGCAGCCCTGATATCATATTATATAAAATTGAGGCCGAAAAACTACCGTCAGAGTATATTAATAGGAATTCTGGCAGGTTTTTTGATATTATTGCTCTTCAGCCTTCCGGTGAATATATTCATGCTGCATCTATACGTTTATGAAAATTATGATTTAATATCAACAGATTTTTACTATTCAATGCATATATTCTATGGTCTGCTATGGTGCCTATTTCTTTACATATTCCTTGGATCTTAATGAATTTTTTATTTTATAATTCAGTGGCTCTCTAAATATCGAGATTATTCCGCTTATCAGGGTTATTGCAAATGCTATGTAAAAGACCATTGAAAATGATGATCCGAAGGCAGGTGCAAGAACATGCGGATACCATGTGTTACCTGATATATATAATATCGTTGATTTTTCTATTTTTGACAGCACAGACTTATTTACCGTGCTAAGTATCGACGGCACAGGATTTATACCAAGGAAGGCACTAAAAAGAGCCTCGGTCGCGGGCATCTTTGATATATACAATGATAATGAGGATGCACCTATTGAGTTTAAATGTGTTTTTATGCTTCCCGGGAGATATAATGATAAACCGTATATTAAAATTGAAAAGAACAAACCCATGCTTGCAGTGTATCCAAGATTCCTCATGGTGTTAAGCATCCCTGATGCCGAGCCCCTGGAATCCCCTGGAACAGATGACATCACTGCAGAGATGTTTGGTGCGTTGAAAAGACCGTAGCCTATGCCGAATATTACAAGGTAGAATGCCAGCTCCGGATATGAAAAATCGTACGGTAGAAAGGCTATAAGTATAAATGAAAATGATGATATAAAAAGGCCAAGGGACGTTAAAAGTCTTATGTTATTCCTGTTCGCAATTCTTCCACCAATTATTCCAAAGATCCCCATAGCAATTGTCATTGGAAGTATGTAAACGCCTGCCCAGAATGGTGTTATATAATAAGGATAACCATGTATTGGAAGCCAGACACCCTGGAATAGTATTGTTAACATATACATTAGGCCCATCATGCCCATGGCTGATACAAAACCTGTGAAGTTTCCTATGCTAAAGCCAGTGTTTTTAAAGAAGTCCAATCTGAACATTGGATTGTCAACATGCTTTTCTACGTATATAAAAAGTATTAAAAGTGCAAGGCCCAAAAATACTGAAATTACAACATATGGATCCTCCCAGCCCATTGGAAATGCATTGTATGGAACTATACCGTATGTAATGCCCAGGAGAATTAAAACGATGCCTGCGGCAAACGTTATATTCCCTGGCAGATCTATTCTATGCCTTACCCTTGGCGATGTTTCCTTTAATTTTAGGAATGACCATACAGTTCCAAAGATTCCGACGGGCACGCTTATTAGAAAGACGTCACGCCAGTATATTATTGATAATATGCCTCCAGCAACAACGCCGACGCTCACGCCAATGATTGATGCAACACTGTTTATTGATAATGCAAATGCCCTTTCATCATCCGGAAAGTTATCAGTTATAATTGCAAAGCTGTTTGCCATCAGAAATGAGCCGCCAACGGCCTGAAACATCCTGAAGATTATTAGCTCGAGGGCCGCTGTTGTGCCGGTTCCTGGGAGTACATATAACAGTATTGAACCAATGGTAAATATAAGAAAGCCAAGGTTAAAAAGCCGGACGCGGCCGTACATGTCACTTAATCGTCCTATTGTTAAAAGAAGCACGGATATAACTATCATGTAACTTATAATTGACCATAAAAGGTATGGAAAGGTTCCATGGGCCAGTGGATTTAAATGTATCCCACGGAATATAGGTGGCAGGGCAACAACAATTATACTTGTGTTTATTGTTGCCATGAGCTGGCCTATCGTTGTGTTCGAAAGCGCCACCCACTTCTGCTCCATGGTTGTGTATTTTCATATAGTATATAAATGTATAGAAAAAAAATATTTATTACTAAATTATTTTATGAGGCCAAGCGATATTAGGGCGTCAAGGAAGTACTGTATTGCAAAGCCTGCAAGTAAAAGACCGAATATCCTTGTTATTGCCGTCATTATCTTCTCTCCAAGGATCTCGAGTATTTTTGATGAAAATATGAAAAATATGTAGACCAGGGCCAGAACTATTAAAATTGAGACTATTGTAAATATCTTTGTTGTTAATGAGCCCTTCATTAATATTATAACAAGGGATATTGCACCAGGGCCTGCGAGAAGTGGTGTTGCAAATGGCACTATGCCAAGGTTCTTGCTGCCAGAGCTTGATTCTGGCTTTGCACCCTCACGCACCATCTCTATACCCATTAATAGTAATATTATACCACCGGCAATTTCAAGCGCCTCTATTGATATGCCAAAAAATTGTATTATTATCTCCCCTAGGGCTGCAAAAATGATTAATATCATTCCACCATAGAGTACAGCATCCCTTGAAATTGATAATTTTGTATCCTTATTATAACTTGCCGTCATTGATACGAAGATTGCCAGGCTGCCAAACGGATCAATAACAACGAGCAGCGGCATGAACACCTTAAGAAAATCAATTATTAATGACACAGATATGTATTCAAAGCGTATATATAACCAATTTTGTATTTAATAATAAATTAATATATCAATTTAATAACAGCTCATGGACGCACTAATAACAGCAGCAGGTCTTGGAACAAGGGCAAAGCTACCAAGAAATATGAGAAAGGAGATGCTGCCTGTTTATTCATTCAGAGATAATGATGTCGTTCTAAGACCAATAATAGATGAGATAATGCACAGCCTGGATCTCAATGCCAGGGTAAAAAAATTTTATCTTGTTCTTAATAAAAATGATTCATACACTGCAGATTATGTAAGATCCCTGGATTATAAAACAGAGATTATATACCAGGAAAAACCGCTTGGATACGGAAACGCGGTAAGACTTGCAGAACCATATTTAAAGGGATTTTTTATACTAAACGCCGGTGATGGTCTAATAATAAAAGATCAGCTGCTGGCCGGCGCAGTTAAAATGCATTTAGATTGCAGGTGCCAGGTGCTTGCATTGATGCCTGTAAAAAATCCAGAGAATTATGGAATAGCAGTAATAAAAAATAATAATGTTATAACATGTATTGAAAAACCGAAAAATTATATTGGAAGAAATGCAATGACCGCGTTTTATATACTAAATTCTAAAATCTTTGAGTTTATTGAGGATAGCAATGTAACTTCCGCAATAGATAAAACAATAAAAACAGGCATTGAAACAAGATATATTAAAATAAAAAGAAATGACTGGATCAGTGTTGGTACATCGGAATCATATTACAGGATCCTGGAAAGAACATATAAAAATATCATGACTTCCAGAATGTCCTCGGCATGATGGAATCTTTAAGCCTTAATAATCTAAGCCTGTTTTCATTCAAATCATTCATAATATTATATATCTCATCATCAAGTTTTACCCTGCTTTTAAATCCAAGTTCATACAATTTTTTGTGCTCAGGATTGTAGTAATGATCATCCAGCTCTATTCTTGGATCATCGATGTGTGATATTTCAACATCTTTATTATAAATCTCCTCATATTTTTCCTTGACCTTTTCTGCAAGATAATTCAATGAATAATACTCATCAAACTGGTTTATTACATTGTAATTTTCAGGTTCAGGATGCTCTGCTATCAGTGAAAGGCATGTTATGCTATCCTCAAGGCTTAAAAACCCACGTTTTTGATTGCCGGCGCCGTATACCGTTAAAGGCATTCCAAGAACGGCCTGTGAGGCGAACCTGTTTAATACTGTACCATAAGTTTCATCTATGTCAAACCTTGTTGTCATTTTATATTCGTTCAATTCCTCTGTCCTTGTTCCATAAACAACGCCCTGCATTACATCTGTAACTGTTAAACCCCATATTTTTGTTGCAAGCATAAGATTATTTGTATCATGCACCTTGCTCAGGTGATACCATGACTGCCCGGATCTTGGAAATGGCAGATAATCTCTTCTTCCATGGTACTCTATATTAAAAAAGCCTTCAGGTATGTCTATATTTGGTGTTCCGTACTCACCCATGGTGCCAAGCTTTATTATATGAGCATCCCTTTTTATATCCTTTACAGCATAGATTAAATTCATTGTGCTGTTTATATTATTATCAAGGGTTTCTATTGCCTGCCTTAAACCAATCATTGAATATGGCGCGGATCTCTGCTCCGCCAGATGCACTATGACATCCGGGGATGATTTTTTTATAATATCATACATGAACTGTGGATTTGAAACGTTGCCCTTAAAAAATGTAATGCTTTTCCCAGTTTTTTCCCTTATCTTTTTTAATCTAATGTCCATTGTATTTATTGGTATCGCTGTATCAGAACCGACAGCCTTTACACGCCTCCTTGTATAAAAGTTATCTGCACCGTAAACATTATATCCCATTGATAAAAACCTTAGGGCAAGTGGGAAGCCTATATAACCATCAATGCCAAGAATTAAAACATTCATAGACCTTTATCGATATTATAATAAAAAATTTATGATTTGTTTTTCTCCCTTAACATTTTTATAAATGCACGCATCCATTCCGGATGATCCGGCCAGGCCCTTGCAGACACAATATTTCCATCTATAACAGCCGCGCCATCCACGAACTCACCACCGGCGATTGTTACATCAGGCGCAAGTGCAGGATAGGCTGCCGTTTTTCTGCCATTTAAAACGCCTGCAGCCGCAAGCCCAAGCGGAGCATGGCATAGCTCAGCAACAGGTTCGTTCTTCTCAAAGAAGTATTTTACAATCCTCTTAAAATCAGGATCGTTTCTTATATATTCCGGGGCCCTGCCACCAGGTATAACAAGAGCAATATACTCCTCAGGTCTTACATCCCTAAAAGCAAGATCGACATCTATTTTATATCCTGGCTTTTCCGTGTAGGTATCGAATCCGTCCTCAAAGTCATGAACAACAAGCTGTATCTTTTTCTTTTCCGGTGCGGCTATGTGAACCTCATAGCCCTCCTCCTTTAATCTTTGATATGGATACATCACCTCAAGGGATTCTCCGGCATCACCTGTTAATATTAGTATCTTCTCCATAATTAATAATAATGTAAAAAATAGATAAATCTTTTGAAAGAAGATTTATTTTTAAATGATATTCATGTTTGATGAATATATTAATAAAATATCCAGGATCAAAGGGCTCTCTCTTAAATGACATAAAAGACGTTTTTAACAGGTCATCATGCTCAAGATTGGTTGATGTATTCGGTGGTTCAGGTATAGTTCTGCTAAACCTCGATGCAGGTGAAAAGATATACAATGATATAAACATGGATCTTGTAAATCTCTTTAAAACATTAAAATACAAATACAATGACCTTTATAAAATGATTAAAACATTAAAGAACAGGGAGGTTTTTGATTATTATAAATATAATATAGATTCCATGGGTAAAAATGATGTGGAGAGGGCATTTAAAACATTTTATTTATTAAACACAACATTTGGCGGCCAGGGAAATACCTACATAAAACATGATAAATCAAAATTTAACCTTGTTTCAAGGATAATAAACAACATGGAAAATTTGAGAATTAATATATCATCATGGATTATTGAAAACCTTGATTATAAGTATTTAATAAAAAAATATGATGGTAAAAACACATTTTTTTACATAGATCCACCATACAATGGTAAAAGATGGTATGATTTTGATATAGATTCATACAAAACGTTAAATAGTTTAATATCAAAAATGCAGGGCAAATACCTCATGAATTTTATAATGGATGATGGGATTATTAATATATTCGGCAATCCGGCCTTTATAAGAAAGTATATAAGCACTGGTAATTCATACAGATATTACTATTTTTATACAAACGTGAGATGATTAATATTTGTAATATTAAACATTTTATTATAATTTAAAAAGACCTTAAAATTTTGTTTTTAACTTAAAATATAAAATGAATAATTTTAAATATTGCTTAACAATATCACTCCATGGCGAAAAGGTTAATCTAACATCTACGGCTTTTTTAAGGGGTGGTCCCTGTGATGGGATCACGTTTGATAGTTGAATCGCTTAAGAAGCAGGGTGTTAAGGCTATATTTGGCATACCTGGATTATACAACATGCCTGTGTACGATGCTTTTTTGGAGGACGTTGAGAGCGGGCAGTTAAGGCACATACTGATGCGGCATGAGCAGGCCGCCGCCCATGCTGCCGATGCATATGCAAGGGCCACTGGATTTCCTGGTGTTTGCACTGCAACATCCGGTCCTGGCGTAACAAACCTTGTTACAGGACTAATAACAGCATACCAGGATTCATCGCCGGTTGTTGCAATAACAGGCCAGGTTAACAGTTCATCAATAGGAAAGATGTCATTCCAGGAATCCGACACACCGGGAATAATGTTTCCTGTAACAAAATACACCGTGCAGCTAAGATCTGTTGATGAGATACCGTTCTGGATAGAAAAGGCATTTTACATAGCCTCCACCGGCAGGCCCGGCCCCGTGGTCGTTGACATACCAAGGGATTTACAGAACACAAAAATAGATGATTTAAAATCATTAAACAGGAAATTGAATTATAAACCCTTCAGGACAATAGTTGACAGGGACAGGATATCAAAGGCATTATCCCTTCTTTTAAATGCTGAAAGACCCATAATGCTTGTTGGTACCGGCGTGGCATGGTCAGGTGCCACCGATGAGGTGATAAAATTATCAAAAATGCTTGGAATGCCTGTTGTATCAACGCTTCCAGGTAAATCATCAATGCCTGCCGATTATCCGCTTTATTTGGGTGCAATGGGTTATTACGGAAAGGCTGAAGCGAGCATGGCTGCCCTTGAGAGCGATGTCATGCTTGTTGTCGGGGCAAGGCTCAGTGATAGAACGTTCACATCGTATAATGAGATGGCAGAGACCGGTAAAAAGTTCATAGAAATAAATATAGACCCCGGGGACTTCATGAAGGGTATAAAACCAGATATAGGCATACAGGGCGATTCAAAGCTGATATTAAAAGAGATGATAAAAAATATACCTGAGCACGCATTAAAACATAAAAACGAATGGACAAAAAGGGTAAAAGAGCTTAAAGATTACTATGAAAAATTCTATTATATAGAGGATAGAAAATTAAAACCGTTTAAGATATTAAAAACAATAAGGGAATCGCTTCCAAGGGATGCAATAATGACAACAGGTGTTGGCCAGCACCAGATGTGGGCAGAGGTCTTCTGGGAAAATCTTGAGCCAAGGTCATTCTTTTCATCAACCGGCATGGGAACCATGGGCTTTGGATTGCCTGCAGCCATAGGTGCCAAGGTTGGCAGGCCTGACAAAATAGTTGTCGATTTTGATGGAGACGGCTCTTTTTTGATGACAGGAAATAATCTTGCAGTTGCCGTTGATTATAATATACCTGTTATAGCAATAGTAAATGATAACAGAACCCTTGGGCTTGTGAGACAGGTTCAGGACATGTTCCAGAATAAACGTATAGTTGGTGTTGACTATGGAAATTCTCCGGATCTTGTTAAATACGCTGAGGCCTTTGGTGCCCTTGGCTTTGATGTTGAAAATTATGATGATATAAAAAATGCCATAAAAACTGCAATAAAGGAGGATGTGCCTGCTGTTATAAGGGTTCCTGTCGATAAAGAGGAGCTGGCGCTTCCGACGCTACCGCCTGGCGGTAAATTAAGGGAGATGATAGTAAGTGATCCAAGAAAAAAGAATAATGGTGATAGCAAGCTACCGTGATCCTGGTATAATAGAGAGGACGGCCGCAAACTTCAGGCGGCTCTGGATTGATCTTGACAGGCTCTGCTACAGAAGATCTGGTGAGAACTGCATCATAGAGATGACGGTTTCATCGGATAATTCTGATAATCTTGCATATTCGATATACAATCTAAGCAAGATGGTAGATGTTGAGCGTGTTAGCATACTGGATAGCGATGACAACATCCTTTTAACATATTCAGGTGGTGAGGTTCTTGGAGAAGGTTTACACTGAGAATGATTTAAAGGAGAATCTAATGAGGAATAAAAAGATAGCAGTGCTTGGCTACGGAAGCCAGGGACGTGCATGGGCGCTTAACATGCGTGATTCAGGATTAAATGTAACAGTCGGACTTGAAAGGCAGGGTAAATCATGGGAAAAGGCCGTTGCTGATGGCTTTAAACCGCTTAAAAGCAGGGATGCCGTGAGGGATGCCGATGCTGTTATCTTTCTTGTACCGGACATGGCGCAGAGGGAGCTTTATAAAAATATAATGAACGATATTAAGGATGATGCCGACATCGTCTTTGCCCACGGATTTAATGTGCATTACGGATTGATAAATCCAAAGAATCATGATGTTTACATGGTCGCACCAAAGGCACCCGGACCAAGTGTAAGGGAGTTCTATGAAAGGGGAGGAGGCGTTCCTGTTCTAATAGCAGTGGCAAATGATGTTTCCGGGAGATCAAAAGAAAAGGCACTTTCAATAGCATATTCCCTTGGTGCATTAAGGGCTGGTGCAATAGAGACAACTTTTAAAGAGGAGACTGAAACAGATCTTATAGGTGAGCAGCTTGACCTGGTCGGTGGCATTACCGAGCTTTTGAGGTCAACATTCAATATCATGGTTGAGATGGGATACAAACCAGAAATGGCCTATTTTGAGGCCATAAATGAGATGAAGCTCATCGTTGACCAGGTCTTTGAAAAGGGAATCTCTGGAATGCTCCGTGCGGTATCTGACACGGCAAAGTACGGAGGCTTAACAACTGGAAAATACATAATAAACGATGATGTAAGAAAAAGAATGAGGGAAAGGGCTGAATACATAGTGAGCGGTAAATTCGCGGAGGAATGGATCGAGGAATACGGCGAGGGCTCAAAGAACCTTGAATCAATGATGCTTAATATAGACAATTCGCTTGAGGAACAGGTCGGAAAACAGCTCAGGGAGATAGTATTAAGGGGCAGACCCAAATAAATTTAAATCATTTCTAAATAAATTTAAATTATTAATAGTAATAGCACGATTGCCATTGCTATTATTGCAAATGAAAAGACAATGGATTCGAGATTTCTCGAATTGTAATTGTTTTCATTGAGATCCTTTTCATTCTGCAAATATTCATAAAGGCCGTAAATTATTGTTATTATTCCAATTACAATCATTATCTCCCCGGGGATTATGCTTGATTTTGATATGCTGCTCTTTATTAATATATGTATAAAGATCTCGAATTTTGCTATGACAAAACCAAAGCCCATTAATGCTATTCCAGTTCTTACCCATGATAAAAAGGTTCTTTTGTTTGCAAGATGATCTGATGGCGACATGTATATATAATAAATAATATAAATTATTGTTTTTGTTTTAACCCTTTATCTGGTATTTTAGGCCGTTAATAAAGTTTTCAAAGATGTCTGTTGCCGTAACCGGCCCGACGCCACCAGGCACCGGCGTTATTGCATTAACATAATCCTTTATATTTTCATAATCTGCATCACCGCATGTCTTTCCATTGAGATAGTTTATGCCAACATCTATAATTATATTTTTATCTGACACATAGGATCTATCAAGGAAGTTTGGTTTTCCAACGGCAACAACAACGATATCTGATGACCTTGTTATCTCTTTTATATTCACTGTCTTGCTATGGCATACTGTAACCGTGAAGTCCCTGTTCAACAGCATCATTGATAAGGGCCTGCCAACAACAGGAGATCTGTTTATTATTGCAACATTACCGGATTTTATATTTATATAATCAAGAATGTCAACAACAGCCCTGGCTGTTGCAGGCGCAATGAACTCATTTTTTAGGTAAAGGTTTCCAAGGTTATAAGACGTCATGCCATCAACGTCCTTGTAGAATGGTATTTCATTTACAACATCATAGTAATTTATGCCAGGTACTGGTGTTTCTATCATTATTCCATGGATATCATCGCTTTTAGAGTATCTTTTTAAAAGCTTAATAAGATCTTCCCGGGATATTGAATCGTATCTATCTAAATCAACATCTATTCCAAGTTTTGAGCCACGCCTCATCTTGGCTTTTGAATAAACAATGCTTCCATAGTCGTTTCCTATTAAAATAATCTTCATTTTTGGATTTATTCCGGTATTTTTTATTTTTTCTATCTCATTTTTAAGCCTTTCCATCTTTGTCTCGGATATTTTAACACCGTCTATAATCATTATGACCACTTGATAACACTTTTTATCTCGTTCTCGGGTTTCTTTGTAAATATTGATACATCCTCAGGTTCAAAGACACCTGTTATCAAACGGTTTATCACAGATCCTTCTGAGTAGTTCCATTTTTCAAGGTATTCAACTGCCCTGAGGTAATGCCTTTTTGCTCCGTCCACTGAGCCAACAAGGCTTATATTTCTCTCAATTATATAATCGATATCCTCACCATCTATTGACGTCGCAGGTGCCCTTCCATTTGTTCCAAAGAGTATTACAACACCGTTGTAATTCATCTTCCTTACAAATCTAAATATTGTTCCAGGGTCGCCGCTTGTATCTATTAAAAGGTCTATGCCCTTTAATGGATCCTCCCTGGTGTAATCATAAAAATCAGCATTTATTCTTGATATTATGGATAATTTCTCCTCACCTACTGGATGCCTGTTGGTCATAAAAACGTTGAAACGGTACTCCCTTGCCATAAAGGCATAGAGAAAGGCCTCACTGCCTGTACCTATTATTAAACAGTTCTTTGTCAGATTTGTTGAGTCATCTCCCTGGAATATGCTCCTCTTTGAAACTGTATCAAAGACCTCAAAGGCCTTCATAACGCTCTTCGTTGGCTCTGTTAAAACAGCGACCTTTACCATGTTCTTATCATTTATTTTAACAAGGTTCTTTGCCTCATCATAGAAGTAATCACGCATAAAGCCATGAAGGCCTGTTATGCCAGCCTCATGTTTATCACCGTCTGAGCAGTCATCCTCACGGCCTATCCTGCAGTTAACACATTTGCCTGGTCTTCTTACAACCGGAACCACATAGTCACCGGGTTTTATCTTGTATGGATTTTCAGATGCTTCTATTACCTGGCATATTGCCTCATGGCCAAGGACCAGATAATTGTATCCAGGCTCATTATAGGCAAAAGATAAATTGCCAAGGACCTCGCCACGGTCAGTACCGCAAAGACCTGTGTAAACTGGCCTTAATTTTACCTCATAATGCTCAGGTTCAGTGATGTTTACATTTTCTATTTTAACTCCACCATTAGGTGCATTTGTTATTATAGCCCTTACCATGGCATGATAATTATAAGCGTTATAAAAAGATTAATAATAAGAATAATTGCACGTTTCAAAATTGTTATATAAAAATAATCAATTATTCAACATGGACGCAAAGAAGAAGCTTGAAGAGGTAACAAGGGTTATGAACGCCATTGGCTCTGACGATTCAAAGGTTCAATCATCATTTATAGGATTTATGTCCTATGTAATGTCCCCAGGGTCACTTGATGCAAAAACAAAGAACCTAATTGCAATATCATTATCGATAGCGGCAAAATGCGACTGGTGTGTTTCATATCATGTTAATAACGCACTAAAGGCAGGTGCCACAAAGGATGAGATCATGGAGGCTGCATACATAGCGGTTTTAATGTTTGGAAGTCCTGCAATGATGGAGATAAATAGAGTTCTTGATACACTTGAACAGTTAGGAAAATGATGGTTGATTTTTTAAGGCTCTGCCTTGATGATGATTTCAGATACAGGGTCAATTTAAGGTCAGAGCATTTTATTAACCTTATAAGATCTGGTTATGCTAAAAATAAGATAATAAGAAATGAATATGATAAATACATTTATGAAATAGCAAAATCAAGAATAAAGGTTTCAGGTAAATTCTCAAAATATAACGAGCTGTTTTTTGATGAGTATGCGGCAAGCTATTCAACACCTGAAATTCCTGGAATTTACCGCTCTAAAAGGTTAAAAAACAATGATATACTGGATCTTGGATCCGGTGCCGGTATGCAGGACATCTTTTTTTCCATGAACTCGCATGTTACAGGAATAGAGATTGATGAAAACAGATATTTAATGTCTGAGTTGAATAAAATACCATATAAATCAAAGGCTGAATTTATAAATGGCGACGCAAACAATTTTTTGAAAGAGTTTGACGGCATAATATTTTCAGATCCGTTAAGGCCGGGATCCTCAATGGAAAGAACGGTAAATGAGCTGATACCAAATCCATTAAAGATTATATCAAAATATAAAAATAAATATGCATTCGATCTGCCGCCGCAGATGTCATGGGATAATATAATTATACCTGGCGAAAAGGAATATATATCAATAAATGGGAAGTTAAACAGGCTTACCGTTTATTCGATGGATCTTTCATTATCGGCTAGCTCTGCGGTCATGCTTCCCAGGAATTTAATAATAAGGGGTGAGCCCGGTGATTATAAATTTGAAAAGACCGATGTTAAAAAATACATATATCTACCTGATATATCAATAATATACGCAAGACTTTTAAATGAGATATCACATTATGACCTTGGATTGTTAAATCATGATCAAAGGAGGTATATATTAACCTCATACAATCTTTATAATGATTTTCCAGGGGAAATTTATAGATATCTATTTTCAGCCCATGAAAATGATCTTGTAAAAAAGTTAAAAGAAAATGATGCAAAGAGGATATTTTTCAGATTTAACGTTGATGATTACTATAAAAAAAAGAATTACATCGAAATGGAGCTAAATGGTTCCAGAGATATTTATATATTTAAATCAGATGATTTTTTAATAGGTGCGGAAAAAATAAACTTTAGCAATTAACATTTTATTTTTAAACTATTATAAATTTCATATATTATTTTTGTTTAAAATTAATGAGTTATTAATATATTACTTTATTTATTAATTTATTATTCATGATTTCATTGATTTAAAATAAAGAAAAAGTTTTTAAATAATTAGATTATTAGTAGTTATGGAAGCTAATACATCACTAATATCTAAAACTGCCGAGATGATTAAGATATTAGGACTTTCAACATATGAGGCACAGGCATTTGCCGCACTTGTTTACCATGGTGTTGCCAATGCAGATACAATAGCAGATACCGCGGGAATACCAAGAACCTCGGCATACAAAATCATGGAATCACTTGTTAAAAGGGGCTTCGCAAAGGAAACTGACGGCAGGCCAAGGATGTACAAGCCTGAAGACATGAACAAAATAAAAAATGAATATATAGATAATATAAACAAACTTTTTGATGAATTAAAGGAGCTGCAGGATCTTTTACCATCAAAGGGTGAACCACAGCTTATATATACAATATATGGAAGAAGCAAGGTCATGGCAAAGATAGCAGAGATGATAGATCTATCTGATAAGGAAATATACATATCAACACCAAGAATAAGGGATATAAGAACAGAGCTTAAAAAGAACATAGAAAATGCAATAAAAAGGGGTGTGCACATAATATTTGTAACACCACCAAATAAGAGGGTACCGCCAAACACAGAGGTTCACAGAAAGGAGGGTTTAATTGCAACAGATATAGCAAGTGATGGAACCAGGGCACTTCTCTCTGGACCTGATCTGGACGCCTGTGGTTATACTGACAACCCGGCGCTGGCCCTTCACGTTTACCAGTTTATAAACATGATGATAAACAATGAGGATTTTAAACTATAAACTTGGTGCACACATTTCAATAGGAAATGGTATAGAAAATGTACCGGAAATAGCGCATTCAATGAATTTTAATGCGTTTCAGATCTTTGTAAAATCCAGATCATGGCAGGAAAAGGAATATAAATATGATGAAATAGCAAATTTCAGGAACAACGTAAGGAAATTTAACATAGAAGGTACCGTTGCCCATGCAATATATCTAATAAACCTTGCCTCTGAAAATGAGATAAGAAAAAAATCGATAAATGATCTTAATAATGAAATTAAGATATGCAATGATCTCGGCATAGATTATCTTGTTGTTCATCCGGGATCAAATCCTGACAGGAAAAAGGGCATTAAAATGGCGATAGATGCCTTTCAATCAATGGAAACCGGAAGTACAAAGATATTAATAGAAAATTCGTCCGGCAGGGGAAATACCTTTCCATCAGATATTAATGAAATGTCCGATATCATTGATCCCCTTGACAAAAAACATTTCGGTCTGTGCCTTGATACCTGCCATGCATATTCATACGGCTATGATCTATGCAAATACGATGATTTTATTTACTACATGGGGAAAAAACTGGAATTAAGCCGGATTAATGTAATACATCTAAACGATTCAAAAACGGAATTCGCAAGCAGAAAGGATCTGCATGAAAATCCGGGCTCAGGAAGGATTGGAAGCTGCCTGAAATCGATATTTTATGATCGAAATTTTAAGGATTCAACTTTTATCATGGAATCTCCTGATATTGAGAGAAGCCATGAAAAAAACCTTAATTTTTTGCTTGGTGATAATATTGAGGATTGAAAGCTTTAAACCATACATATTTAATGTTGACATTTCAAGGGTCGTGTCGCCGCCATTTGATACACTAAACTGGACACAGGAGTATGAGCTCAGGCAGAACCCGTACAATATAATAAATCTAACGGTTCCTGATATGGTTACAGGCACAAGCGGATCATATAAAATACTGAAAAACTGGCTCAGTGAAAATGTAATAAAAAGATACGATAAAGATATAATAATAATTATAAAGCAGATCTTTACACATAATAAAGAGAGGTTTCAAAGATACGGAATAATATCGCTTGCAAACATTATGGATATAACACCGCATGAAATGACATTTAAGGAATACGTTGACGAAAGGATGTCCGTGATGGAATCACTAAATGCAAATCTTGAACCAATATTTTTGGTTGTCAACGATGGTGGCTTTTACAGGATGATAAAAAGGGAGGTTGTTAAACTAAACGAGGTTTACCGCTTTGAGGAACCAAGCGGCGTAACAAATATTGTATACTTCCTCGAGGATGAAGAAAAGATAGATAAAATAAAAAAATCACTGGAGAATGCAGGCTGTGTTGTGGCGGATGGGCATCACAGGCTTCAGGCAGCAAGGAACCTCTATGATAAAACCCATGATGAATTCTGGTTAAATACCCTTGCATATATAACATCAATATATGACGATGGTCTGATGATAGGTGGTGTTCACAGGCTTATAAAGAGCAATGCAACCATTGAGAGTCTTTCAGGATGCATGAATCTTGAACCATCAAAGACCATTGAAAATGGAAGGTCATACCTTTACAATGGTTCACTGTATTCAATTAATACAAAAGACATGATACCTGTTGAATTCACAAACGATATAATTATAAAAAAATGCCTCGAAATGGATTATAATGATATGTTAAGGAACGTTGGCTACGCCTATGATGTTTCACAGGCAATATCAAACGTTGATTCAAAAAAATATGATTTTGCAATAATAGTACCTGAATGGAAGCGCGAGGATTTTATAAAGATATCAATGGAAAAAAGGATGCTGCCACAGAAATCAACATATTTTTATCCTAAGATTCCATCAGGTATTGTTATACATTTAAAGCCACTGTAGCTCAGCAGGCAGAGCAGCTGATTCGTAATCAGCAGGTCGGGGGATCGAAACCCTCCAGTGGCTTTATTGAAAACCTATAACTTTAATTCTTATTATTGAATAAAGATTCTATGTGGCTTGAGATAGATGGTAAAACAAGGGGCCTTCACTGGTCAGCGGCACATATAATACCGGGGCATCCAAAATGCGGAAGGCTCCATGGTCACGATTACATTTTAAACATAAGGCTATATTTTGATGAGAACAATTCATTGAAAACCAGGGGCTACGAAATAGATTATGGCGATATTAAAAGGGCCGCAAAGGCAATAATAGAGAGGATGGATCATCATTTTATGGTTCCAGAGGATGCCATTGAGGATAATGGAAAGATTCATTATAATAATATAACGGTCAGTGCAGACCAGGTGTGCAGGATACCGGTGCCGGTAGTCTCTTCCGAGAATCTTGCAATATACATAAAATCTGAGCTGAACCGTTATTTCAGCGAATATAAGATAGAATGCGGTGTTTTCGAGGGGGAGGGGCAGGGCGCATGGGCATAAGGCTGGTTGACCTGTTTTACAGCATACAGGGTGAGGGGCGCTATGCCGGAAAGCCTGCCTTTTTTATAAGATTTCCTGAATGCAACCTTTTTTGCGGGCTTGAAAAACCATTAAAACCTGGAAATTATGACCAGGAATATATAAATAATTTAAAATCTGTCAATGCTGGCTGGGTCTGTGACACGATGGCCCAGTGGCTTTCAAATGGCTTTGAAATAGATATTAACGATATCGTTGATTATATATCAAGATTATCATCCGGATCTTATAACATCGTTTTTACAGGTGGTGAGCCGTTGATAAATAGATCAAACATTTTAAAGATAATTGATGCTGTTAACAGCAAAAATTTAAAGCCTTATATCTATGAAATAGAGACAAACGGTACAATGGAACCGATTGAAGACGATTCAATATCATATAACATATCATTAAAATTATCCGGTTCCGGGATGAAGAGATCCAAAAGGATAAACAGTAATATTATAAGAAAATTTTTATTATTAAAAAATACATGGTGGAAATTCGTTATATCCAACAGGAACGATGCCATGGAGGCCATTGAAATAATGGATGAATACGGTATAAAAAGGGATAGCGTGTATTTTATGCCAGCAGCCTTTTCCAGGGATGAGCTGGTAAAAAATAGTGTCGAGGTCATAGAGATGTGCAAGGAATTTGGAGTAAACTACTCACCAAGGCTTCAGATCTTTATCTATGATAAATACGTTGGCGTTTGATTTATAAGCTTCCTGAATTCCATAACCGCAGTTTTATGATCAACCAGTGGTGCAGGATAATTGTTTAATCGAATTTTATATAAATTATGTATTATTTCAGGTTCAAGATCCGACAGCTCATTAACGTATCTTTTTATAAATTTGCATTCAGGATCGAATTTTTTTTGCTGAATCCATGGATTTATTATCCTGTACATTCCCCTGGAGTCGACACCGGTTGATGCTACCCATTGCCAGTTACCATTGTTCGATGCTGGATCGTAATCAATTAATTTCTGTGCAAAGTATTTTTCACCAATACGCCAGTCCACATGCAAATCCTTTACAAGAAAGGACGAGACTATCATTCTTAACCTGTTGTTTATATACCCTGTTTCATTAAGTGATCTCATGGCCGCATCAACTATCGGATATCCTGTAAGGCCATTTTTCCAGGCATCTATGTATTTTTCGTTGTTCTCCCATTTTATATTGTATTTCCTGTTGAAGTTTGAGCCAAAAACGTATGGAAAATGGTATGCTATGTAAAGATAGAAATCACGCCAGTACAGCTGACGCCTGAATTCTGGATCTTTAATATAATGATATGCCTCCCTTATTGATATAGTGCCAAATTTTATGTCTGCCGATAGAAATGATGCCATGTTCAATTCCGGAAAATCCCTTAATGAGTAATCCTTTTTTATAAAATTATGCATTTTTTCAATTGCGGTTTTCCTGCCATAATTATTATATTTTAGTTCCATGTCATCATCAATAGAGATTAAGTTTGATTTTTTTATTTCATAAACAGGTTTTTTTACATTTATTTCCATGGCCCTATTATAAAATGCTGTGAAATTCTTAAAAAAAGATCCTGATCCGGTCCTTAGCTCCGGGTCAGATAAAAAATAATCGTCAATGGCATTGAATTTTATATTATTTTTTATTGAAAATTCTTTTATCCCTTTTGATTGAGAATGGTGTGTAATCCCTGTTTATATAGATCTCATTAATGTTTTCCATATTAACAAGCCTTTTTAGAACATCTACTGGATCACCATGGAATATGCCAGTTTCCCATGATTTCCTTCTATATCGGTCATAAGATCATAAAGGCTTGATATCATAAAATTCAGGGCCTTTTCACTCCTGTATTCATTATTTTTTACCTGCGCTGGATCCATTATAAATATCGTTGCCGTTTCATTGTTAAGTGATTTTAAAAGCGCGGTATTATCGTAAAGCCTTAGATCCCGGCAAAATATAAATAGATTCATTTTTATTTAATTTTATTTCATAGATTAAACTTTGTTATAAAAAGTTTGATAAACAATAAATCAAATAAAATAATGACATATCATGATAGATATATCATCAAAGGAGATAATAAAAAGGGAGGCCTCCGCATCAGGTAGGATAAGATTAAAAAGCGAAACATTAAACGCCATAATAGAAAATAACGTTAAAAAGGGAGATGTAATAGAGACTGCAAGGATAGCCGGTACCATGGCCGTTAAGAATACTGCTGGCGTGGTTCCATACTGTCATAATGTACCGCTGAGCTCAATAGACTTTGATTTTAAGGTTTTAAATGATTGCATAGAATCAATCTGCACTGTAAAGGCAATATACAGAACCGGCGTTGAGATGGAGGCAATACATGGTGTAATGGTGTCATTATTAACAATATGGGACATGGTGAAGTACATGGAAAAGGATGATAACGGCCAGTACCCTGAGACATTAATAAGCGATGTAAAAGTTCTATACAAGGTGAAGTCATGAACCACCATGGCGAGAAACACTATAATCTTAAATTCATGGTGGCAACGGTATCAAGCACAAGAACCATGGAAAATGACAGATCTGGAAAAAGCATGATGGACATGCTTTTAAATGATTATAAAAGTGTTGATTATGGTATAGTTCATGATGATGAGATAGAGATACTCTCACTGCTCTTTAAAAACATAAATGATCATGATGTTTTTATATTCATTGGCGGTACCGGTGTAAGCCGTAGGGACATAACATCGGCATCAATAAGAAAAATAGCTGACAGGGAAGTAAAGGGCTTTGGTGAGCTCTTCAGGATAAAATCCGGTGGAATATTTCCTTATATATCTGATGCATCGTTATTTATATACAGGAAAAGGATAATATTCACATTGCCTGGATCAGAAAATGCACAGCCGCTGGCATATGAAATCATAAAAAATATTATAGATCATCTATACTATGAAATAAATAAGGAATAATATTTTAATTAAAAATACATCTTCATTCATGATTGAGTTTACAAATGATAAAATAAATAAAGATAAAATAATAGATTCTTTAAGATCCGGTATGGCAGGTGCGATTGTAACGTTCTCTGGAACTGTAAGATCGTTTGATGAAACCTCTGACAATATCAGGGCCCTTTACTATGAGGCATATATAGATATGGCGGAATCAATAATAAGAGGTATAATCGATGATGCAAAATCCAGGTATAATATAATAGATGCGTCTGTATCCCAGAGACTTGGAATAATACCTGTTGGTGATGAATCAATATACATAGCCGTTTCTGCACCACATAGAAATGATGCATTCGACGCATGCAGGTTTATAATAGACAGAATAAAAACGGAGCCACCCATATGGAAAAAGGAGATTTATAATGATTCTGAACTCTGGAAATCAGATTTTAAATAACGGCCTGATATTAATGCCATTACAGAAAAAATCATTATTATTATAAACAGCATTAATGTATTATATACATCACCGATTTCAATTATTATTATTCCGGCTGACAGGCCGCTTATTGCCTCGACAATCTTGTTAAACATGTAATTCCAGCCGTTTGCCTGGCTCCTGTACATTGGATCTATGTTATTGTTAAGTACCGCATTGTATGCCATTGGACCAAGATAATTAAAGAATATTATCAATATTGTTAATGGTATCACGGCAATTAAATTAATATATCCGAAGAATGCCAGAAGCAAAAGCATTATGCAAAATGCCGCGATAAATGATGATGTTACTGAAAGCCTGTAAGATCCATACATTTTAAATAAGAATCTTGATAAAATTGCACCCAGGAGGCCAAAGCCGTATATTAACGCATCAATGGCAAGTATTGATTCAAATGAGTAAACATGCAGCTCAAAGAGCATATAGGTAACATAGAATGAAAATCCCCAGCCAATGAATCCAACTATGCCATTCAATGATAGTGTAAAAAGCATAAGATATTCATTGTTTTTGAACATCCTTATCATATCATAAAAATTTGGTTTGTAATAAAATCTTGATTTTATTTCAATATGCTTTTTATAAACGTTCTCTAGCACATACTCAAGCTGATCGTTCCTGCCATGTTTGTATAACCATAATGGCGTCTCGAGCAATTTATATCTCAAGGTAAGGATCACAAGTGCAAATAGTGCTGCAATGATGAAAACTGATCTCCATAGATAATAATGCGGCAGGATATAATAAAGTATGTAAACTGTTAAAATCGCCAGGAGTGCAACACCTGAAAACGCATAGGCCCAAAGTGGATACAATGATGATCTCTGTTTTTCACTTGTGTATTCGTATATATATGTAAAGCCTGTAACAACATCATTGCCTATGCTAAATCCCATTATTATTCTAAATATTATAACATATATTATATTATTTGAAATTGATATTACAATGGCCGATATGATAAAAATTACCATGTTTATTAAAAGCATCCTCCTTCTGCCAAGGGATTCCGTCATGTATGGACTTAAAAATGAACCGGCTATGGCACCAATATTTGCCGATGCCACTGAAATACCTATTAAAAATCCACTGGCTGATGAAAAGTATGATTTAAAGAATGTTAAAACAAATGACAGTGATGTTAGATCCCAGACATCAAGAAATATGCTTGCTGAAACTATTATTATAATAAAAATGCCATACCTGTTATCGTTGCTTAAAATGAATCTATTAATCTTTTCAAAATCATTGTTAATCATTGAATCACCGTGATAATAAACATTAATATTAGAACGATATAAATTTTTTAGTTTTTAAAATAACAAATGATTTATAGTGATTTTAACATATATAAATATATGATGGATCATGTTTCATATATATACGATAACTTTAAAAGACCTGTTAACAGTTTAAGACTTCAGGTAAATGCAATATGCAATTACAACTGCATGTTCTGCCACATGGAGGGCACTGACAGGAATTTAAGCTATATGACACCGGATGAGATAGAAAGGGTCGTCAGAGTTGCGGCATCATTCGGTGTTTCCAGAATAAAGATAACAGGTGGTGAGCCACTTTTAAGGCACGATATAATAGATATAATAAAAAGAATAAAGAGGCATGTTGATGATATTTCAATGACCACAAATGGTGTTATGCTCCATAAGCTTGCATACGAATTAAAGGATGCGGGCCTTAAAAGAATTAATATATCAATGCATGCATTAAACGATAATGATTACCTTAAAATAACAGGAAATACAAGGAATTTTAGGCCAGATGTCATAGATGGAATTAAATCCGCGCACCTTGCAGGTCTTGAGCCTGTAAAGGTAAACTTCGTTGTTTTAAAGGGCATAAATGACGATAAGATCAATGATATGATGGACTTCTGCCTTGAAAACGATGCCGTGCTTCAATTGATAGAGTACGAGGCACCAAGGAATATGGAAAACTCCTATGAATATATTAAATACCATGTCGATTTAAGAAACATAAATGATGATTTAATGAAAAAATCCATAGAATACAAAAAAAATACATTACATAACAGGCCTGTTTATTCAATACCTTGGAAGGACGGCATTGTCAGGGTTGAGGTTGTCATGCCAATGCACAACAGTGATTTCTGCATGCACTGTACCAGGTTAAGGGTAACGGCGGACGGTAAATTCAAAACCTGCCTGCTTAGAGATAATGACTATTTCGACATAAAGAGCTTTGACGATGATTATCTAAGAGATTTATATATCAAGGCAGTTAAGAACAGGATACCGTACTGGAGGTAATCAATGATAAGAATCATATATTTTGCAGCCGCCAGGGATAGATCAGGCACAGATAATGAATACATTGATTACAAAGGAAGCCTGACAGAATTGAAAAAAATTATATATGAAAGACATAATGATTTAAAAAGCATGGATCTGCTCTTTGCAGTTAACAAAAGATACGTTGACGATTGCATTATAAAAGATGGTGATGAAATAGCAGTCTTCCCGCCTGTCAGCGGTGGATAAGTTTTTTAACGAATTATGATTTTCTTTCCATGGATGAAATAGACAAGAGGATAATTTACTATTATTTAAAGGACGGTCGTTCCTCACAGAGGGCAATATCAAATGAATTAAAGATATCGCCGCAGGTTTTAAAATACAGATTCGATAAGATGGTTTCATCTGGTATAATAAAAAAATTTGTGCTGCACATTGATCCGTCACTGCAAAATCTTAGCAAGGCCTTCGTTGCGGTTAAAAGCAGGTACGATTTAAAAAATATCTTTGCCGAGATATCATGTCTTGAGGAGATAAGTATTTATGGTATTTACGGAACATACGATGAGATAATAGACAGAATAAAAGATATAAAAAATAAGCTTGGTAATTTAACAATGGAATACATACCAAGAATTAATGATAATATAAACATAACACCTAACGACAGGTTAATAATAGATGAATTAAAAAAGGATCCAAGGAAGCCTGCATCAGATATAGCAAATGATCTTAACCTTAGCTATAAGTTCGTTAACAGGCGAATAGACTATTTAATGAAAAAACATTTAATAAACGTAATACCAATAATAGATCTATCAATGACGGATATCTCAATCTTTGCAATATTCTCATCAAGGTTCAATGAGTTAAAAAATATTATAAATGATATATCAATAATAAACGTTGAGGATCAAAACTACGGGCTTGCAGTTCTGCTATCTGAAAATCTTTTGAATGCAAAGGCCATCATAGATAAATGCAGATCTGTTGATCCAAATGTGAATGTTATGGTCGTTTATAATTACTCATTTTACTCATGATTTATCATGGTATTATTAATTATATAAAATCATATTCAAATTGCTATTTATCCACAAATTATCGGCATGGTCAATACAATTTTCTGCGTTGATTATATAAAAAAATTATTACCATATTATTATCTTATCACGTTTCCTCTTTGAATTAAATGCCCTTTCAAATGCTGGATGGTTATAAACCGGTATCTGACCACGGAACTTTCCTGGTGAATGCGGATCTATCGTTGCAAGTCTTTTTACCTCATCATCCCTTACCTTTTCCCTCCATATCTGTGCGTATGATATAAAGAAGATCTGCTCATTTGTTAATCCGTTTAACTTTTCGTTTAGATTTACCCTCATCTTTAATGCATCATATGCTATTAGAACACCGCCAATATCGGCTATGTTCTCCCCAAGGGTTAGGCCGCCGTTTAGTTTTACGCCAGGTATTATCTCAAGACCGTTGTAAAGTTTCTTTATTTTTTCAGATAATTCCCTAAATTTTTGCCTGTCGTTATCATTCCACCACTGGACCATGTTCCCGTGGCCATCGAAATTGCTTCCCTGATCATCGTAGCCATGGGTTATCTCATGGGCTATTACAGTGCCTATTGCACCATAGTTAACCGCATCATATGCCCCGGGATCAAAAAACGGAGGCTGCAGTATTCCTGCCGGGAACACTATTTCATTGTTAACAGGATTGTAATATGCGTTGACTGTTGGAGGCGTCATCTCCCATTCACCCTTGTCAACCGGCCTGCCTATCCTGTTTAACTGCCTCTTTAATTCAAAGACCATGGATCTTAGCACGTTTCCTGGGTAATCATCCCTTCTTATCTCAATTGATGAGTAATCCCTGAAATGATCTGGATAGCCTATCTTTGTTTTAAACATGGATAATTTTTCCAGGGCCTTTTTCTTTGTTTCATTGCTCATCCATTCTATGTTTTCAAGCCTTGATTTAAAGGCCGATAGCACATCATTAACCAGTGTTTCGGCCTTTTGCCTTGCCTCGGGACCAAACCTCTCATTCACGTATAGCTCACCAAGGGCCTCGCCTATGGATGAATCGATAACCCTTATGGCCCTTTCCCAGCGTTCCTCTATTTTTTCCTTGCCTGTTAATATTTTGCCAAAGAAGTTAAAGTTCTCCATTACAAAGTCATTGGAAAGGTATGGTGCATATGCGTTAATTGCGTGCCATTTAAAGTATTCTTTTATATCATTTATATCAACACCTTTTATAAAATCATTTAAAAATGATAGATAATCCGGTGTTGTAACTATGGCATAATCGGCATTGACACCAAGACTATTTAAATACCTTGATATTCCGAGATTATTATACCTTTCATCAAGATCATTTATACTCATCTTATTATACAGTTTTTCCAGATCTCTGAGATCCTCCCTTGATTTGCTATGTTCTGCAAGGCTCTTTTCAATGTTTATTAAATTCTTGTAATCTATTGAATATCCAAGAATGTCCATCATGTTCTTTACGTGATCATTGAATTTTGATATAACGCCTGAAAACATATCATTTATATAATAATCACGGTCAGGAAGTGATAGGCCGCCCTGGGATATGTAAAGGGCATACACATCGCTGTTTTTTAAATCACCCTCAGAGCCAATGTCAAAGAAAATTGGTATTCCAGACATTGTAAGCTTGGCAAGATCCTCGGGCAGTTTATCGAAAGAGATGTTATCAATGATCTCAAAAACCTTTTTTAATGGCCTTGAGCCGTTTTTCTCTATTAAATCGATATCCATTGCAGATGCATAGAAATCGCCAACAATTCTTTCCACGCTGTTTTTTGGATTTCTTGATGACCTTTCACATATGTCTTTTAGTATCTCCATGTTTCGTTCATAGAGCATCATGAACGTATTATACCTTGACCTGTGCGCCGGTATAACAGTCCTTTCAAGCCATTTTCCGCAGGCGTATTCATAAAAATTCTCATCAGGATTTATGTTGCGGTTCATATATTCCAGAGAAAAACCAATGTTTTCTTTATCCATGCAACATTATGTATTTTTTTATATATATTATTTTGCCAGCAAAATTATATAATGTAATATAGATTACCGGATTATGGATATAAATTATGATATCTACGAGAATTCAATAATGGAGCTTTCAAGCTCAATCTTTTCACATTTTGGCATAAAGGTCTCATCAAAAACCATGGATTTAAAATTGAAAAAACGTGTCTGTTTTATACTGCTCGATGGGCTTGGCTGGAACATATACGAGAGAACTGGCATTAAAATGGAATCCATGAAAATAAACACGGTATTTCCATCAACAACTGCCAATGTCCTTGCATCAATATTTTTAAATATGTATCCTGGGGAGCACGGTATAATAGGATACCAGGTTTATATAAAAGAACTTGGCAGCATAATAAACACACTGGGATACACTTCATCATCTGCATACATAAGGGATTCCATGGAAAAGGCCATTCCCATAAAAAAGATATTCAATTTTGAATCTGCAATGGAGAGATTAATCAACAATGGCACTGACGTTGTGAATATAATACCATCAAATATAAATCACAGTTCATATTCAAATCTTATATATGGAAATGTACAAAGCCAGTCATACAATACATTCTATCACGGCCTGCGTCTTCTTGAAAGGGAATTAAAATCCGGGCACGATTTTATAAGCTTTTATGCGCCTTACGTGGACCTTGTTGCGCATAAGCTTGGGCCATATGATGATTATACAATAGAATCTGCAAGGTACATATTATCAATGATAAAGAGAATATCGGAGAAATACACAGACTACACGTTTTTGATCACTGCAGATCATGGACATATAGAGGTCTCGGATATTATAAACCTAAATGAGGATAAATCATTATCTGATATGTTATTACTCCCGCCATTTGGTGATGCACGTGTTCTTTTCTTTTACAACGATGTTTCCAGTTACATAAATGATAACTACCATGAAATGCTAATATTTAAAAGATCAGAGAATTATAAAAACATGCTTGGCAGGATAAATAACAGGATAAACCTGCCTGAGATAATAACGGCTGCAACATCGAATAATATATATCATTACTCACTGAATGAAAGGGAGTACAGGATGCTTGGGGCACACAGCAGCTTGCTTCCTGAGGAGATGGAGATACCATTAATATATTTATAATAATTAATCGATTTTTAAGGTTTTTACCAAAATATTTACACAAATTACTTTTTTTCATGAAATAAAATCATGCTTTTTATCAATGCCATTGCAAATGAATCTCGATTTATATTAAATTATATGAATTAAAAATTGTTTTAATGTTCTGTGCATATTATTGAAATATTATAATATATAAATGGCCATTCATCATTGTTGAACCTTAACCTGCCTTGAATTATGCCTGGCTGCCATATCATTTTTAATATAAAAACCTGTTGCGATGCAAAAAACGGGCTTTATATTATATATTCATTAAATCTTTCCATGCTTTTATTTTTGTGATATATTTAACCATTCGATGATCTATTAATTGAAAACATGTTTAAATACCAGAAAGTGCTATGAATAGAGCAGGTGAGTTTAAATTGAACTACCAGGTATTAATAGAGAATAAAAAAATTGATGAAAACACATTTAGGATTTACAATAAAATAATGAGGCGCTGGACGCCTTTAATAATCATGAACATTGGCGATGGAAGATCATTCAATGAGATTAAAAAACTGTTAAAAATAAACCAGACAACGCTTTCAGAGTATTTATCCAGTCTTGAGAATTATAACATCATTGAAAGGGTAATAATACCATCGAGACCTGTGCATGTTAAATACAGATTAACAGAAAAGGGCAAAAAGCTTCTAGAATTAATATATGGTCTATTTGATCTGATGGAGGATGATCAATGAGGATAGGAAATGGATATATAAATAATAAGATTGGTGTAATCATCTATAATCATGATATATACTCATGTCCGGATCTTTTAAATGAATTTAATATTAATAATACAACAGATTTGATAAAAAACAATGATGCTTTAGAGTATTTAAAGAACCATTATAATACATGCATTAAAACTGGGATCGATAAATATGGCCCGGCCATCAGCAATCCTGAAAAGATCATATGCGTGGGCAAAAATTATAAAGAGCATGCACTTGAGACCGGATCAGGGATACCTGAAAGCCCGGTACTTTTCAGCAAGTTTAATAATACACTGACCGGGCATTTAAATGATATAATAATTGATTTCTCTGATAGCATCGACTATGAGGGTGAGCTTGGCATAGTCATAGGTAAAAAGGCAAGGAACGTGGATGAAAACGATGCCATGGATTACGTCTTTGGCTATTACATTGCAAATGATGTATCTGCCAGGGATCTCCAGTACAGGACAAGCCAGTGGCTTCTTGGAAAAATTCCTGATGGTTTTTATCCGAATGGCCCGTTCATAGTAACAAAGGATGAGGTAAATGACCCAATGAACCTTGATATAAGAACGCTGCGCAATGGCGATACAGTTCAGCATTCAAATACAAGGAATATGATCTTTGATATAAAATATCTTATAGGCTATATATCAAAATACCTTACATTAATGCCTGGCGATGTAATATCGACAGGAACACCGGAAGGGGTTATCCTTGGCACTAATGAAAAGAACTGGATAAAAAACAATGAAACAATAGAGGTAAAAATAGAAAAACTGGGCTCTTTAAAAAATAGATTTATAAAATATAAAAATTAAGTTTATTTCTTTCTGTATGCTATTATTAAACCTATAACCACGGCCATCAAACCTATTATTATTAAGGTTGTGTATCCGCCGATATCGTTTATTATCGATGTTACTGTTGGGTGCCTCATTTTGTAGATCTCGGCCTGCATTGATGATATCTTTGATTCAAGTGATGATATTGTATTCTTTTCCATTGTTATGTTAGCCTTGTAATCCGAGATTTCATTTTCAAGATTGTTTATTGTCACTGTATTGCTTGCATTTAATTCTATATACTTTGTAAGATTTGCCTGTGCAGATTCAAGTTCATTGTATGTTGCATTGTACCTTGATTCCATTGATACAAGGTCAAGCTTCATTAACGACAGATTATTATTTAATTCCGATATTTTTAATGTTAAATTGCTGTTAAGATTTTTCTCGCTGGTTAATCTTGACTGGAGCTGCTTTAGCTCAGAGACCGTGCTGTTATACTCTGCCATTATATTGTTAAGCTCTGCCTGGAGCTTTTCAGCTGTATTATCTATGTATATTAAATCCGAGGCCTTTGATGTTAAACCTGTGTTCGTTGTTACAATGTAGTTAATCATATAGTAACCATCCGGCAGATTTAGTGTGTTTATGTTTATTGATCCTGAAAGCCCTGCATCGCTTCTTAGTATCCTGTAACCGCCAGCGTATGCTATTTCTATTACAGATGATGATATATTCTCATTCGATGATGCATTATAGTTTAATGTTATATTGCCTGAAACCATGCCTGATGGACCGGATATATCTAGATGCGGTAGTGTTCCAGCATTGAATATTATATACGGATCTGACCAGACTATCGGGCTCTGTATATCCTGGATTAAGAATACAAAGCCAAAGAATGAAAATTCAAATGATAGATCATTGTACCCGGATGCAACCATCCTGAGATCAACGTTTCCAGACGGTATTGTTAAATTAACAGGTATTATTCCATTGAATACTCCGCTTACAGGTACCTTTTTATATACCGTTATATAGTATCCATTTACAAAGTATAACTCCGGAACGTAATCATAGAATTCAGGTGCAAATGTAACATTTTTGTATTCTCCCGGGGCACTGCCTATCGATATGTTAACGAAGTTCACGTACTTCATGTCGCTGAATTCAACGTTTCCAACAAGATATTTTCCAGAGACGATGTGCAGATCAGGATAGAAATTACCTGCCTGTGGCTCTATGTATACTATGACCTTATTGCTTGTTAGGTTGCCGTAGGTTGCATAAAGCTCCTCAACCTGCGTGTATACTGGCCCATTGAATTCGGCAAGCGATGAATCTGTCCAGTAGTTAAACATTCCACGGCCATCACTTAAAAATGTGCCTATCTGAACACCAGGTGCATATGATGATACCGGTAATCCCGAGTCCTCTGCTGAGAACTCACTGTTGTTCAATGATACCTCATGGACCACGGCACCGCTTACAGGCATGCCATTCAATTCAACGATTCCTGTGGCACCAAAGTAATTGTAATAGCCTGTCATTGTATCTGTGAACATTGGCACCTCAGCAATATTGTATGATAGATCGCCAAGTGCATTTGTAACACCAAGGGTTAAATTGCCAGTTTCATTTTTGGCTTTTACCGCGAACTGCGAGAAGCTCCAGTATGAGCTTGCCGGGGTTGTCACATAGAAGTATCCGTACTCGGAGGCGGACATTGATGGAGAACTATAATTGTAAACAGGTGTGTAATTGAACATTCCATTTGAATTTGTTGTTATCATGGTTATATTTCCTCCACCGTACACACCATTACCGGCACCGCCTGAGTATGCCTCAACAGTGTAATAGCTTCCGGGCTGGCCATCTGATAATAATATCTTGAATGTGTATGTTTTCCCTCCCTGGAGATATATGAATGGCTCCAAACCTGATGGTGTAACCATTAAAACCTTAAATGGCTCATTTAATAGTGAATGATCAATGGTTGGCAGCTGGCCTATTAGTTCAAGATCCATTGTATTGACCTTTATCATCCCAAGACCCTGGAGATAGCTCCAGCCATTGCCCTCAGGGCCATTTATTGTGAATGTCCACCATGGAACCACCGGATCCGAGGGCTCGTTTATTGATAGATTGAAGTAATACCAGTCAAAGCTGTTAACCGGGCCGTAGTTAAAGCCCTTGCCTATGTTTTCCATATCTATGAATGGATTGTTATAGAATGCAGTTACATGGGCCTCGTATGCATTATGGGCACCATACAGTAATGGGTTTATATCTCCCATTGCGGCAGTGCCATAAGCCATCTTTGCCTGCTCCTCTATTAATGCCCACTCACCTGCGCTTATTGGTGTTGCAAATGATGTGCCACCATAGAAGATATTCCATATGCCTGTGTAAACGGACATGTTAAATGCTGCAGTACCGGATATAACAGGATCCATTCTTGCACCTGAACTGTACGTATCAAGGGCATTCTGCCACCAGGGCTGTGATAGCATTGCCGACTGGCCAAAGCCACCGCCAACGTATCCTTTAAATGTTCCACTAAAACCGAAACCATATGACCAGTATGTAAAGCTTGCAACGCCTGTTGCAGGCGCAACCTGCATTTCTATGTTATACAACGTGCTTAATGCGTAAACACCGGTATCAGGAAATTCAACACCATTGCTCTCCGCTGTTAGCTGGCCTCCACCAACACTTGTTGATCCTGTTGCTATTGCCGGTATTCCTGCGCTTGTTGCACCGTACTCGCATAATGATGCATATGAGCCGTAATCTCCGGAGGCAAAGAAGTTTGTAACGCCGACTGCATTTAATTCTGATAATAATGTATCCTCAACTGTTATGTACATTGGCGCACCCTCAAGCGCTGTTGTTATTTCATCAGCACCGTATGAGTTGCTGGTTATTGTAACAGAGTCCGTTGCATTGTTTCCAGATGTTAAATGATCTGCTATGTACTGGTATGCATAATCAAAGGACGAAAAATCAGGATTCGGCACGGCAACAAGATCTATGTGTGCATCGGGTGCCATTGCGGCTATGTACTCTATATCAAGGGCCGTTTCAAGCGTCCAGCCATATATATAACCATCGAAGAGGTTTGCACCAAGAAGGTTTATAACGCTTAACCTTGATGTTACCTGGTTTGAATTGTTCCAGACCTGCTTTGCAAATTCCTGGAGCCATGATAATGGAAGATCACCGACCTCGATAACTGCAACTGTTATTCCCTGACCGAGATCTGGTTCGCTGTCAATTGTTGTTTTGCCTGACCACAGATTTGATGCGCCTGTTAAAACGTGCATTGTACTTGGGAACAGAAACTGGTACCCGCCTGATGGGTTCTCAAATGCCGCATTTGTTGGTGTTTCACTGTTTAATGCCCATGTGTAATTTGCATAGGTTATATTCTGTATCTGTGATAACGTGTATGGATTATTGTATGATCCATTGCCGGTAATTGATGGCTGAACGCCTGACCTAGGTGTCATGTTGAAAGGCATAACAAGGGCCGGTGCTGCCATTGCACCATCCAGACCGGATATTCCGCCTATATACTGTGATATGTATTCAGGCAGGCTTAAATCACCGGTGTTAACATATATCAATGGAGATACTGATACATTGCCATTTAAACCGCTGTTGTTGCCGAATAACGGGATCCACATGCCCTTGCTTTTGTATTCTATTGCAAATGCGCCTATTTTTGTGTTAAAGGCCTTATCGAACTGTGAAACCGTGCCTGATAGACTCATTGTTAATCTTGCAGGGCTTTTATAGACCTTTATATTATAATTTGAAAAGTACGATGCTATCATGTTGTATGTTGACTGCGATAAACCGAATTCGCTGCCTATTTCGTCTATATTCAGATAGTTTCTGTACAGCGGTGATGATGGGTTTGATATCTCATTTATATAGCTGCTTAATGAGTTTTTAAAGCTCAATGTAACTGTAACAGTTGCATTTAAATTCATCTTTGACTCTTCGTTTATCAGCTCAAAGTTACCAAATGTCTTTGTGTTTCCGGTTATCACTGGTTTCTGCACTGTCACCATGGCATTATCCCTGCCAGGTGCACTCTGGACATGCCCGATGCTGGCCCCAACAAAAAATAGCGATGCTATAAAGATTGCCACCATCGAGTATGCCGCAATCTTTTTATACGAATTTTTCATTGTATTTTTACCTCTAGGGTGCCGGGATCTCTCTTGGTAGGGGCGGTCCCGGTTTAATGATTATAATATTTTATTTTATAATAATATGCTGTTCCATATTTTGCTACGACAATGATTAAATTTAGGCATTCATAATAATTATTTTTTTAAAATTAATAAGGAATTCTGGAAATGATTGTGACATAATATATGTACATTAAAATAAATTAGTAAAATTAAGGCTTTACATCAATTTTTATAATATTATCATTTTATTCTTTTTTTGAAATATATGAGAATACTGTTTTTATTAATTACACTTAAAAAAAACTTATTAATAATTTTTGTCACCATTCTTTTTATCCTTTAAAAGAATCTTTTTTAGCCTTATAAGATGCCTTTTTGAATAAACAATGTTATATCTTTTCTTTATCTCATTTGAGAGCTCTGATAATGTATATTTTGATACGTCAATATCACTTAGGTCTATAAATGCCTTTGGCGGTCTTCCACGCCTCTTTGGATTTAAGAATTCATCGATGCCGTGGGATTCAAGCGATCTGAGCCATGAGTAGCCTGTGGATCTCGTTATGCCTATCATCTCTGATGACTTTGATACGCTGTAACCGCAGTTTATAAGCGATAAAAACTTAAGCTTTTTCATTAGTTTTGAGCTGTGCTTATTTTTTTAGGTAATACTCTATTTCATCCTTATTAATTAATAATTTTTTATCCATGTAAAATCACCATAAATGCCATTTAAAACAATTGGCAAACCTTAATAATATATGTGATATATTAAATAAATAAAATTAATAATTATGAGAAATATTTAATATTTGTACTTATAAAATATAATTTTAAAATTTGATCGTTCATTTTTATAAATATTAATATTTATAATAAAAAATTATTGTATTTTAATTTTATAATGAATTTATTTTCCCTATTGCATGATCTGTAGACCTTGATCTTGCATTTTTTATAATTTTTATGAATGTCGATTCATAATTTTTTGAGATGCCTTTACTATTTATAAGATAAAAATTGTTGTTTATATTTACTATATTCCTATTATCCGGTTTGTATTCTATTTTATGCCCCATAATATTCTTCATCGCAATTATTCCTGATTTCATGGCATTGTAAACGGTCATTGGTTCATTAAAATATGCAGATGCGCCACAGGCATAAACATCATCGTATTCCACCGATCTAAGATATTTATCAACAATTATTGATGATCTATTACTTTTTATATCAAGATTTGATATTAAATGGTTTCCTGTTGTTCCACCGGCGTAAATGGCGAGGTCGCATTCAACCTCACTGTTTTTTAGAATTAACTTTTTATTTTTGTATTCAAGCGCCCTGTCCTTTATAATTGAAACGCCCATTTTTATTAACAGCCTTTCAAGATAGGTACCTGCAGCTTTATTTTTTTCCATTATAAACGGTGATACAATTATTGATCTCTCCCTGAAAATGCCTGCAAGTTCAACACCAAGATAGCCACCACCTATTATACATATTTTTTTCGCATTTTCTGATAAATTTTTTATGCTGTATGCATCATCAATTGAGTTTAATCCAACTGTTCCAGGAAGAACATTCTGTGATGAGCCAAGTGCAATTATGATCTTATCGTAATTATATTTATTATTTACGGTTTCTATTAACCTGTTTGCAAAATCAATATTAATGATTTTATCTTTTATATCAAGCTTTCTTTCCATTATTGCATTTGAATCATTTCCAGATATTATATTTATTAATCTTGAATTTATTATTATTTTTTCATATTTATCCATTAAAAATGCTTTTCTGTTCGTTAATTTTGAATAAATACCTGAAATTCCTGCACCAAGAATGAAAATCTTCTCCATGAATCATTATAACAAAAGAATATTTATATTGTAATCAAAATTATTTGTTCATAACCTTTTTTAATGCATTGCTTATGCCTGACCCGTACTGCGCTGCCTTTTTGTTTTTAAGGTATACCTCTTCAGGCAGGCCGATGTTCTTTGCTATGTTCCTTAGGATCATTTTATTTACACCGTTTATTATATTTTTATCCTTGGTAATATCGTTTCTAAGATCCATGATGCCATCTGATAAATATGGTGTTATCAGTTCTTTATTATAATAATCGGCAATCTTTCTTTCCCTTGGAAGAGTTACCTCGATTAATTTTTTTATATAATGCTCGTTTCCAAGGTTATCATCGTCTATAAAGCGCCTGTATCCAAAGAAAATCTCATCAGCCCCCTGACCGGTTACAACGTATTTTTCGGATATATAATCTAGGGTTATAAAAAGAACGAGTTCATAGCCAATCTCAGATTTCTTTATGTTTTTATCGATCTTAATTAAATCATTCAGGTAGCTGTTTATGTTTACATTGTCAAGTATGATTTTATTCACATTAAAATTTAGAATCCTTGATGTTTCCTCTGCATTTTTTATGTCCCTTGAGTTTGAATATCCCGTTGTATAAGGATTAAATGAAAAGTTTGATATGTAAAGAAGAAGCGTGCTGTCAAGGCCACCGGAATATGATATGGCACATTTCTTTGATCTAACCTTTTCTATTTCCTCTTTAAGTGCATTATAAACGGCTTCCTCTATCATTATAGTATTATTACAATAAGATATTAAAGGCTTTTAAATTCTTTTAAAATATTTAATTATTTTAATTACCATAAATAAACTCTGAAAAATCAAGGACGTTTTCATTTTTTGATAGATTTGCAAGACATATTGGACAGAATGTTATAATTTTATTTGATACATCGTTTAGCTCATTGAACCTTATCCTTGACACATTTCTTGAAATTTCAGGGAATAAAAGCTCATCAGGTCCACCACAGCACATTAATTTTTTCCCTGACCTTTCAGGCATTTTAACATGTGCAATTCTTGATAGTTTTTCAACACCTGTGAAATCATAATTGTATAAAACCATGTGGCATGGTTCATGCGCTGTGACCGTTTCATTTTTATTTTTATTATTTACTTCAATAAGCTCTGTATAATAATATACTTCCATGTCAAAATCCATGTATTTCCTGTATTTATTAAAGATATCATATGTGTGTGGATCTATGGTTATTATCTTTTTAAAGCCCCTTTCCCTTAAATATGAGTAAACATGCCTTGCGTAATCTATAAATTCATCAATATAGCCAAGGTCGTAAAGGAATGTTCCAGGATAAGGCTCCTCATCACGAAGGTATGAAAATCTGTATCCGGATCTTTTTAAAAGGTTTACAATGTTTTTCAGTATTTTTTCATACCTTTTTTTATCATTTTTATCACAGAACATGTAAGAGTATTTTATAAGTTTAAGATTCCTCGCTATTATTTCTGAAAATTTTGATTCGTATCTTTTTTCTATGTATTCCCTTAAAAAATTGATCTTTTTTAGGTATGGCATTAACTGGTACATATCACCTGTTATTAGAACCGTGTCTGAATCATCAAATAGAATACCATCAGACCATGAGGCACATTCCCTGTTAAGGCCAAGTGGATTCTTAAATTCCAAAATGGCATTTTTTATAAGCTCGGCAACATCGTTTTTAAAACCATTCTTTAGAAGATTATACCTCATCAGATGGCTTACCTCGCCGGCATTTATTCCAGCAGGGCATACGTTTATACAGGCATTGCATTCCAGGCATGAGTAGAATGAGTCAAGACCATTTATATCCTCACCTGAAAGTATATTATTTGCAAGGATAACCCTGCCCCTGGCCCCAAAGATTGGATTAAAACCAGATGCCGGCAGTGTTGGGCACACAGACTCACAGAAGCCGCATTTTATGCATTTGCTTACAATATCCTCAGGTTTCATAGAATATCTTACCCCTGTTCATTATATTATTTTTATCAATTGTATTTTTAATCTCACGCATGAGTTCTAGGGCTTTTAAATTATTTCTATCCCTGTATTCTTTATATAAAAGATCGTTCTTTTCAAGGCCGATGCCGTGCTCTGCAGAAACTGAACCGTTGTGTTTTATTGCTATATCCGCAAGCTCAATCTGGAATCTATGCACTTTTTCAAGAGATTTTTCGTCGGCATCTGTTATAATATTTGCATGCAGGTTTCCATCACCGATATGCCCGAATAATGGCACTTTCAAATTATATTTTTTAATCAGGTTCTCTGCCTCGTGAAGCGCCCCTGGAAGCTCTGAAGCAGGGAATACAACATCCCCGATTACAACGATCTGCCTGTCGTTTTCCCTGTTAAGCAGCAGTGATGAGTATAAACCCTTTCTTGCCCTGTATATTTCATCCATTCTCTTTTTATCTGTTGTAACCTCTATTTTATCTGTTATTTCTTTTATTATTTTTATTGCATCGCCTGATTTCCTGTCAATGGATTCAAGATCAGAATCTATATCTAGAATAAGCATGTAATTCATGTTTTCAGGTATATTTAAATTGACCGAATTTTTAACGGCCTCCATGCTTGTCCTGTCCAGGAATTCAGAGATCAACGGTGTTATGCCGCTTTTCTTTATTCTTGATACTGCAATGCCGACATCGTCTATGGTTTTAAAAAAGGCCATTATCCTTGAGACCTTCTCCGGGAGAGGAGCTATTTTTAATACAGCGGAGGTTATTATCCCAAGAGTGCCCTCAGAGCCAAGGAATAATGCTGTCAGATCATAACCTGCACTCCTCTTTAATGTGTACTCCCCAGTTCTTATTATGCTACCATCCGGTAATACTATTTCAAGTCCGAGAACCCATTCCTTTGTTGTTCCATAGCGTACGGCCCTGAGGCCGCCTGCATTTGTTGATAATGTACCACCAACAGTTGCTGCCAGTGAGCTTGCAGGGTCTGGCGGATAAAAAAAATTGTATTTTGATAGATAAATATTAAGATCGTCGAGCCTTACACCTGGCTCGGCAACGACGTATCTATCCTCAAGGCTTAGATTTTTTATTTTGTTCATTTTTAACATATCAATAACTATTCCGTCATGGTAAACCACACTTGAACCTGTTAGAGATGTACCACCGGATCTTGGCACAACATTTATATTATTATCATTGCAATATTTTAAAACCTTTGATACATCATTGACATTTTCAGGCATGACTATTAGATATGGCTCGCTTCCTGATATATAGGATGCATCGTTTTTAAACGGAATTTTTTCTTCAGTTTTGTTTAATATTATTCTTGGATCTATTATTCTTGAAAGATCATTGTAAATATCCATAAATTAACAGGACTATTCTTAATATAAAATTTTTTATCTGTAATCAAATTATTTTGTATTTATTATTACGAAAAATATACTTATTTAATATTAAAAATAGTAATATATTTTTAATATTTGATAAATTATGAAAACTCATAAAATACATTTGCTTGATGCTTACTTGGAGGTGACTGCTGGTGGTGTCATGGCATACACAAATAGAAATCCCGAGAGGGGCTGGATGGAAATACCTGTAACTGCCGCTGTGGTTGAACATAAGGATGGAAAAATTCTCTTAGATACGGACATAGCCCTTGATGCAATGGAAACCCATGCAAGGGATCTAATTGAGGCTTTTCCAATAACAAGAATCTCCGAGGATAATGGAATAGAGAGGCAGCTGGGGAACATTGGTATGAAACCAGGATATATAATGGTCATTTCGCATCTGCATCTTGATCATGCAGGCCAGGTAAAACCTTTCATGGAAGAGAAGATACCTGTGATTGTTCAAAAAAGGAGCTGGAATAAGCTCTTTCCATGCTATGGCAGGGAAAAGGTGACCATACGATCTCTCAGATCTAATGCCAATAATGGGATATGGCAGATTTCTTGAGGTTGCAGGCATCAATGCCCGGGATGTAAAGGAATTGTCAGAGGCCATCTTTGAATATTACATAAATATTCTTGGGGAATTAAATATACCAACGACATTAAGAGACCTTGATTTTAATAAAGATGATGTCGAAATGCTTATTGATGGAACATTGGCACAGCAGAGGCTTCTAAGTCTTTCACCAAAGATGGTAAAAAGGAACGATTTGAGATTTTTATTTAACCAAATGATTTAAAAATTATTTTTATATAATCTCCAATATTACTTTAGCTATAAATGTTTGAGTTACAAAACCTTTATATTGATTAAATATATTACAAAACCATGGTTCAGGAAAAGTGGGTGGCCCTATCAAATACTACAATAGGCGTATTGATGGCCACGATCAATGCAAGCATATTGATAATTTCACTTCCACCAATATTCAGGGGCATAGATTTAAATCCTTTCCAGCACGGCGCCTTTGCATATCTACTATGGATACTCATGGGCTATATGATTGTGACATCTGTTATACTTGTTACAATTGGAAGGTTAAGTGATATGCTTGGCCGTGTCAGATTCTTTAACTTTGGTTTTGCAATATTTACATTAGGATCAATACTGCTTTATTTAACTCCAGGGAAGGGCGATACCGGCGCACTTGAATTAATATTATTCAGGGTTGTTCAGGCCGTTGGCGGCTCATTTCTAATGGCAAACAGCTATGCAATTATAACGGATAACTTCCCGGCAAAGGAGAGGGGCTTTGCACTCGGCATAAATGCAATAGCAGGCACTGCAGGCATGAGCCTTGGTATATTAATCGGCGGCGTTCTTTCAGCAATAAACTGGAGATATGTCTTCCTTGTCAGTGTGCCTGTCGGAATACTTGGAACTGTCTGGTCATTCCTAAAATTAAAGGAAACATCGCCAAGGATAAAGCAGAAGATAGACATTCCAGGAAACATACTGTTTGCTGCAGGGCTTATCATACTTTTAATAGGCATAACATATGGAATAGTTCCATACAAATCATACTCAAGTGGCTGGTCTGATCCATATGTAATAGCCGCATTGACAGTAGGTGCAGCGCTTTTAATAGCGTTCCCATTCGTTGAGAGAAGAATGGAGAACCCAATGTTCAGACTTGAACTGTTTAAGATAAGGGCATTCACTGCAGGCAGCCTCTCCGGAATGATATCCGGTATGGGCATGATGGGTTTAATGTTCATGATAATATTATTATTCCAGGCAATATGGTTACCGATACATGGATACTCATATGCAAGCGCTCCTTTCTGGGCAGGTATATTCATGCTGCCAATGACGCTTGCCATGGGAATCTTTGGACCGATAAGCGGCAGATTATCTGACAGATATGGCCCAAGGGGGATAGCAACGCTTGGATTAACTGTTTCAGCAATGGCACTAATACTAATGGTGCTATTACCATATGATTTCAATTACATATACATGGCACTTTTACTATTCATGTTTGGCTCTGGCATGGGAATGTTCACGGCACCAAACACGTCCGCGGTCATGTCATCAGTACCGGCAGAGACAAGGGGTTCTGCATCAGGTATGCTTAACACAATGAGAAATGTTGGTAACACCGCAAGCATGGGCATATTCTTCACGATATTAATACTTGGCTTAACATCAATATTACCCCACACAATAACAACAGCACTTAACTCCGCAGGTGCATCAAAGCTTGCGCCGTACATGGCATCACTGCCACCGACTGATGCAATCTTCGGCGCCTTTCTTGGTATAAATCCTGTTAAGGTTATATTGTCAGTGCTGCCAACATCCATTGTTTCATCTGTGCCATCAAGCGCAATAGCAACAATAACGGCAAGATCATGGTTCCCTGGTATCTTTGCGCCGGCATTCATGAGGTCACTGCACGATGTCTTCATAATAGCATTTATAATAACCATAATAGCAGTTCTATTATCACTGTTTAGATCGCCTTTGAATCTCAGAACAGGCAGCAAGTCAAAGAATGTAAACTTAATAAAGTATGATAAACTAAAGAAGTAACCATGGACACGGACACTATCTGGCAGAGGCTTGAGGAAATAATAAATAATATTAAGAATTCATTAAATAATATTTTATTACGATATAATATAAATTTAACCGATTATAAGGTTTTAATAGCAATAAAATCCGGTAATGATTCAATGTCAAAGATCGCTGAAAGGCTAAACCTTGCACCTGGCTGGGTCACGGATATAGCAGACAGGCTTGAAAAGGCAGGATACATAGAAAGAAAGAGATACGAGCATGACAGAAGAATTATAAACATTGAATTAACTGAAAATGGAAGGATGGCAGTGCATAAAATAAGAAAGGATTTAAAATATCTTTTGGATTACACGTTTTCAGATATGAGCAATGAGGAGCTTGTTGAATTCTATGAAATGCTTAATAAGATAAAGTTAAGATAAAATATTAATATCCATGAAATTTATATTTTCTATATGTATATCCTTTAAAACGTTTCCGGTTAATATACAAAAAACCTCATCGTTTCTGTCTATTATACCTGCATCTGAGAGCTTTTTTACACCTGCAAGTGATGCGGCAGAGGCCGTTTCACAACCTATTCCTGATCTGTCTATAATTCTTTTTGCATTTAGTATCTCGTCATCTGTAACCTTCTCGACTATACCGTTTGTGAATTTTATGTATTTTAATGCCTTTTTCCAGTTGACAGGGTTTCCTATTCTTATTGCCGATGCAATTGTTTCAGGATTTACCGGATTAAGACTATCCTCATGGTTATTCACAAGATTATAGAATGGGCTTGCACCCTCGGCCTGAACTGAAACGATTCTTGGTATCTTTTTTATTAAACCAAGATCGTGAAATTCCTTTATTGCCTTGCCTATTGCCGTTGTGTTTCCAAGGTTTCCTGCAGGTAGTGCTATAAAGTCCGGTTCATTTTCCTCAAGTATCTCAAAGGCAATGGTTTTTTGACCCTCAACACGCCAGGGATTTATTGAATTTAAAACATAAAAATTATTATTTTTAGATATTATGTTCATTAGCTTCCCCATTGCATCGTCGAAATTGCCAGGAACCTTTATTATTTTTGAACCATAAACGTAGGCCTGGGCAAGCTTGTTTACCGCTATTTTACCATCTGGTATCAGGACGAAGTTTTCAATGCCTGCCATTGCAGAATAGCTTGCAGCAGATGCGGATGTATTTCCGGTTGATGCGCATAGGGTCTTTTTATATCCGAGCCTCATGGCCTCGGATACTGCAACTGTCATGCCACGATCCTTAAATGAACCTGTTGGATTTTCACCCTCATGCTTCAGTTTTATATTTTTTATTCCTGAATATGATGATATATTTTCATGACCGTACACAAAGGTATTGCCCTCACCCCTTGTAACAATTAGCCTTTTATCTATGCCCGGATGTATAATGCTTTTGTACCTCCAGACACCCTTAAAATTTTCTTTTACAAAATCATTTTCATGAATTACCTCAAGTATGTTTCCGCATTTATCGCAGAGATAATTGCTTCTGTTTATATCATATTCGTTCCCGCATACCGGGCATTTTAAGACACTCATTAACACGGTAATAATAGAAACAATATAAATCTTGTTTTTTATTTAAGCAATGGTATTAAAAAATTATATAACAATGGAAAACATGATATATAATTAAAAATTTTTAAATGTATGGGCACCTTAACGATAGAAAAAAACAGGTATAATTTTTTGGAAGGCGATACATTGTTAAATGTTTTCATTAAGGCTGGCATAGATATACCTCATGTATGTTATAATCCTGCACTTGGTCCATTGCAATCATGCGATACATGCATTGTAAGCGTTAATGGAAGGCTTGTAAGGTCATGTTCAACAATTGCAGAAGATAATATGAATATAGAATATAAAAACAACGATGTAAAAAATGCCCAGATCGAGGCAATAAACAGGCTTTTAAGAGAGCATAACCTGCATTGCACAGTTTGCGAAAATAACAACGGCGACTGCGCACTTCATAACGCCGTGGATTCATCCGGTCTTGAGAGACAGAAATATAAGTATGAAAAGAAGCCATATGAAATTGATGATTCAAATCCATTTTACAGGTACGATCCAAATGAATGCATCCTATGCGGCAGATGTGTTGAGGCATGCCAGGACGTTGAGGTAAATGAGACAATTCACATAGACTGGACACTTGAAAGACCCAGGGTTGTCTGGGATGATGGCAAAATGATAAACGAATCATCCTGTGTATCATGTGGTCACTGTGTAACTGTCTGTCCGGTAAATGCATTGATGGAAAAATCCATGCTTGAGGAGGCTGGATATTTTACATCACTTACAAGAAAGGCCAAGGAATCATTGATAGACTTTGGAAAGAATCTTGAAGATCAATTAACAATAAGACCAATCATGGAGATAAGTAATATAGAGGCAAGGATGAGAAACGAACAGATAAAAAAGACAAAGACAGTGTGCACATACTGCGGTGTCGGCTGCTCATTTACAATGTGGACCAAGGGCAGAAAGATATTAAAGGTTCAGCCTGAAATAGAGTCCCCTGCAAATGGTATATCCACATGCATAAAGGGAAAATTCGGCTGGGGTTTTGTAAATTCCGATGATAGATTAAAAAGACCATTGATCAGGAAGAACAATAAATTTGTCGAGGTGTCCTGGGATGAGGCGCTTGATTTTGCTGCAGCAGGTTTAAAAAGAATTTCAGATAAATACGGCGGTGACAGTATAATGTTCATAGCATCCTCAAAGGGCACAAACGAGGAGGCCTACTTAATTCAAAAGATGGCAAGGCAGATATTCAAAACAAACAATGTAGATAACTCATCAAGATTCTGCCAGGCACCGGCAACGACGGGTCTCTGGAGAACAGTTGGCTATGGCGGTGATGCCGGATCAATAGATGACATATATAACTCTGAGCTTGTAATGATAGTTGGTGCAAACACAGCCGAATCACATCCTGTAATAGCAACAAGAATAAAAAGGGCACATAAATTAAACAATCAAAGGCTGATAGTTATAGACCTGAGAAGGAATGAGATGGCACAGAGGGCTGATCTATTTTTGCACCCAAGGCCGGGCACTGATCTATTTTTACTGTCTGCAATTACAAAATATATAATAGATAACAACTGGCATGACAAAAAATTTATAGAGGAAAGGGTAAACAACTTTGACGAATATTATAAAAGCCTTGATAATTTTACACTTGAAAATGCCGAGAAAATAACCGGAATAGACAAAAATGAGATAATAAAGGTTGCAAGTATGATACACAGTGTAAAAAGCATGTGCATACTATGGGCCATGGGAGTAACACAGCACTCTGCAGGTTCAGATGTATCAACAGCGATATCAAATCTTCTTTTAATAACTGGAAATTATGGCAGGCCAGGTACCGGTGCATATCCACTAAGGGGGCACAACAATGTTCAGGGTGCCAGCGACTTTGGTGCCATGCCGACATACCTTCCAGGATACCAGCCAATAAATGATAAGAATGCAATAAAGAAATTTGAAAAGGCATGGAACACAAAGTTACCAATGAATCCTGGAATAGACAACGTTTCGTGCATAGAAAACATAGACAACGATAAAATAAAGGCCATGTATATCATTGGACAGGAGCTTGCCGAAACAGGTCCTGATACAAACATGATAAACAAATCACTTGAAAAGCTGGAATTTTTGATAGTGCAGGATGTATTCTTCTCTGAAACCGCAAGGTATGCCAATGTCGTTCTGCCATCATGCGTGAGCCTTGAAAAAGAGGGCACATATGTAAATACAGAAAGGAGAATACAGAGAATATACAAAGTTATGGAACCATACGCTGAAACAAGACCTGACTGGGAGATAATACAGGATATTGCAAGAAGGCTTGGATATAACTGGAATTATAAAAGCCCATCAGACATTATGGACGAGGCTGCATCACTATGCCCAATATTCAGCGGCGTTTCATATTCAAGACTTGAGGGTTTTAACAGCATGCAGTGGCCGACATATGAGAATGGAGACTCATCAAAATATCTTTATAAGGATGGATTTAATTTCCCTGATGGAAGGGCAAGATTGTATATCTTAAAGTACAGACCGCCAATAATGGAGGATGATGATTATCCACTGCATCTAAACAACGGAAGGATGCTTGAGCACTTCCATGAGGGCAATGAAACCTTTAAGACGCCTGGAATAAGGGACAAGGCCCCGGATACATTCCTTGAAATATCGCCTGAGCTTGCAGACGAATATAATATAAAAACAGGGGATTTTGTTAGGGTAACATCCAGATATGGCAGCATAAAGGTCAGGGCCCTTGTAACGGATCGTGTTAAGGGTAAGGAGCTTTACATGCCAATGAACGCTGCATCAAGCGATAACGGAATAAACCTTTTAACATCTTATAACAGAGATCCTGATTCAGACACGCCTGCCTACAAGGAACTGCCTGTAAGGATTAAAAAATTAAAGGATAATGGTGGGTCTCCGCTGCCAAAAACAAATCCCAGATTTGGGACTCCGGTTCCACAGATTGGTATTAATATTGAGATGAAATGGAAGCGTGCTGATTATAAGAAGATAACGGGTGATTAAATGGCAAAACCTATAAATTATAATGTGGAAAAAACCAATGAGGAAATAAATAATATTAAAGATCTTATGGAAACAATAAGATCTCTTGATGAGTCCGGAATACTTGATCTTATAAAGGGCATTTCAAATAATTACAAATACATTTTTGATGTGATATCTGATCAGCTTAATAAACCGGGCTCGAAGAACATGGCTGCAAACATTGCAAATATAATTTACGTGCTTGCAAACATAGACAGTGAAAGATTATTCAATGCTGCAAGAAGCATAACTGAAATATTCAACTCAATGAATGACGAAAGGTACGGAATTGCCGAGCTGATACATTTGATAAACACAGATCCTGATGCCGGGAGGGCCGTTGCAATAATATTAAAGATGCTGTCAGGGTTCTTTAAATGATGCCATATATATCAAAAAATGCTGTTATAATAGGCAGGGACAGGAAATTCATCACAGATAATGTTACGGTGGAAGAGCCATTGCAGATCTCAATAGAGAATGAGAACAGAATTTATAATGTATCGATTATCATGAGAACACCTGTTGATGATGAGGCCCTTGCCACAGGCTTCCTTGTAAACGAGGGAATAATCGAACCTGATAAAATAATTAAGGTATCAAAGAGATCAGAAAACAATGTTTGTGTTTCAGTTGAATCATTTAATGAGGATTTATTAAAAAACAGGAATTTCTATGTAAATTCAAGCTGTGGTGTATGTGGAAAAACAGATATAGAAAACGTGTTTATAAAGAGCCATGGAATTGTTAGATCACAATCAAGGACGGATCACAGCATTATACTGGGTCTTCCGGATAAGATGATGAAAAATCAGAAAATATTTTCATACACCGGGGGCATTCACGCTGCGGCCCTGTTTGATCTCAATGGAAATATGATATCAATAAGCGAGGACATAGGCAGGCATAACGCGGTTGATAAAACCATAGGAAAGATGATTCTAAAAAATGTATATCGTATGGAGGATTCAATATTACAGGTAAGCGGCAGGGCTGGCTTTGAGATACTTCAAAAAGCCTCGATGTTCGGTGTATCCATAGTAAGCTCTGTATCTGCACCATCATCCCTTGCAATAGATGTTGCAGAAACATTTAACATTACATTAATATCATTTGTAAGAAAAAATAGAATGAATATATATTCACATCCTGAAAGGATACTATAAAAATAATTATAATTTTAAACAACTATTGGCTTGAAGTATCCGTTTTCGTATTCTTTTGCAACAGTATTATTGTAATGTGACTGGAGGTAGCTGTACATCTGTGCATTTGCGTCTGAGAGTACATGTGCTATTGTTGTATAGTTCTGCGGTGTACCGCTCTCTATGATTTTGACAAAGGCCGAATCCATTATAACCTGCCACTCGCTTATCCATGACACCGGGTCCCTTATGAAGACACCCTCTGAAAGTGCCTGTAATGATATGTTTACTATTGAATGTGAGCCTGTTGCATTGTACTTCATGCCAAGTGCTGTTAAATTGACTGAGCCGGGCCACTGGTAATCCATAACCGCATACTTGTTTGATGCAAGGCCCTTGTATGTTGCCCAGTATGATGTCTTATATTCAGGGCTGAAATACTTGCTAAGATTGTAAAGGCAGTACATACCCTGGATATCACCGGTATTGTTGAAAACTACCGGGTTTCCACCGAACTGCACCAGTATCTGATAAAGCTCAGTTGCGGTGCTGGCACCACCATGACCCTGCATGTTTACCATGCCACGGCCGTACTTCTTGTAAAGTATCTTTGCATCCTGAAGCATCTGCTTGTATGTTGCCGGCATGCTTGTTATTCCTGCGCTCTTTAATGCACTGTAGTTTATCCAGACCAGTGGTGTGTTTATTATCTGCGTTATGAATGGGACGCTGCCACCAAATATGTTTGCCTCATCGTTTGTAAGCTTTACTATTGATGTTATAACGTTCGATGGTGTTACCTCACTTACAACATTTTTAAGATTTACAAGGTATCCACCATATGCAAGTATTCCAACGTCGAGATTGTCAATGCTCATTACTATCGGTGTTGTTGATGCTGCCTTTACATCGGCCTCAACTGTGGAAACTATACTTGTTGCTGCTATGTCAGTTGGCTTTATAATTATGTTTGGATAAAGACCCTCGAAGTTGCTTATTGCCTTCTGTGTAAAGGCCTTGTAATCTGTTATTGATATGCTTGTGTAGTAATCTATTGTTACTGTTGCATTTGATCTTGAATATATATCAGGCACATGGTAATTTGAAATGTCAGAGCTGCTTATTGGTATAAAGCCTGTTGCCTTCATGCAGTCATACTGAACCGGTGGTGAAAGCATGTATGCCATGAACTGCTCCTCTGCAGCCATCTTTGCTGATGATAAATGTGCAGTATCAGCTATTGCCAGAACGCAGCCTCCAAGTATATGATCTGCATTAACAGGACCTGACGGCCCCGGATAAACGGCAAGCTCGTACTTCTGTGCAGGCTTTGGTGCTATCCTTGGATATTCATATGCGATAACAGAGCCAATTACAATTATTACTATAACTATGGCTACTATTGCTATAATCTTATTTTTTGCCATATAATTTTTAATCGAATCATTATATAAAAAATTTTCTTTTATATACTATTATTTGTATCATATATATTCAATGAAAAAATTTTGTAAAATTATAATTTTATAAATGTTTCGTTAACTATAAAATTTATTCATAAATTAAAATTTCATTAATATGGAAATCTATTTATAATGTTTTAAAATTATGTAATATAAATGAGGATTGGACGGTATAAGTACCTGCTCTTTGTGCTACCAGCACTTGTTTATGTTCTTGTTTTTTCATTTTTCCCGGCAGCGTCAGTTGTTTATCTAAGCTTTAAATCTCATGGTAACTTCACATTGAGCAATTACCAGGGGATAATAAAAAGCGATCTTGCCGGTGCAATAGGTGACACTTTAATTGTAAGTATCGGTGCACTTTTCATTCAATTGTTTTTTGCAATACTCATAGCCAATATATTAATAAAATCACTTAAAGGAAACAAGGTATTCTCAACAATTTTCATAATACCATATGGTATATCCACTGTGGTTGCCGCCTTTGTGTTCTCTTTAATATTGAGTCCACTTGGAGGCTTTGCCAATTCAACTCTTGTTTCCCTTGGATTAAAACCGGTGGACTGGTATTCAAATTACTATTCAGAACTTGGTGTTGTAATGTTTTCTGATTTCTGGAAAAACACACCGCTTGTTGCATTGATATTATACGGCGGTCTTTCCGGAATACCTCCATCCATAAGCGAGGCTGCAAGCGTTGACGGTGCAGGTCCATTCAGGAGATTTATCTATATAACGCTTCCAAACCTTGCTCCTTATATAGCAATAGCGCTTTTGATAAGGGGTGTAAGCGAGTTTAATATATTTGCACTTCCACTGGTATTAATAGGCTACTATCCACCTTTAATGAACACACTGGTCTATGAATTCTTTACAACCCCTGCAACGACGCCGTATGCATACGCAGCCGCAACAATACTATTGATAATTATACTTGTGTTTGCATTTATAATAATAAAGCTTGGAGGTGCATCCAGATATGAAAAGTAAGAACATTGGATCTTATATAATCGCCATAATATTATCGATTATATTTATATATCCATTATATGTATTAATATTAATAACTTTTGAGCCGACATATTTAACATTTGATAGGTTATATCCATACCAGCTGCCGGTAGTTTTCACACTGTCAAATCTGGAGGTTTCGTTTAGAAATTTAAGCCTTGTTTATCCTGTAATAAGAAGCACTGAGGTTGCATTTATAGTTGCATTCCTTGCATTGCTATTATCGATACCGGCTGGATACGGCCTGGAAAAGCTTACAGCAAGGCTTTCAAACAGGATAATAATATTAATGTTCGTTGTAAACATGATGCCGGCCCTTGTTATAGCCATACCGATATCGGTATATTTTATAAGGCTTGGCCTTGAAAACACGGTAATAGGCATAGCACTTGCACAGGAGCTTGTTGTTTTACCAATATCTGTTTTTATAATGCTTGGTGGCTTCAGATCACTGCCACAGGATATTGAAAACCAGGCCCTTGTGGATGGTGCGACATTAAAAAGCGCATTTGCAAGAGTTTTATTACCGTTAATAAGGGTTCCTGCGCTTGTTACATTTTTAATCGCCTGGATGACATCATGGGATGAATTCACATATGCGGTTATAATATCACCCGTAAGGCCGACATTTCCGGTTGATCTATACGACTATGTTAGCAGGGGAGAGCCCTTCGTTGCATCTTCTTTTGCATTGATAGTAACGATACCTGTTATAATTGTTACTGTTGTGCTTCAGAAATACCTGAAGGGAGAATATTTAAGTGGTGGTTTAGGTGGAGTATAAACTTGAGCTTGTTGATGTTTGTAAATCATATGGCAGTAAAAAGGTGCTTGATAATCTAAATTTGAAGGTTCCGGCCGGTGAGTTCCTTGTTATACTTGGGCCATCAGGTACTGGCAAATCAACGCTGCTAAGAACCATAGTTGGAATAGAGGATATAGATAGCGGGAAGATTATAGTGAATGGCGAGGATGTAACAAGAAGACCACCGAATAAGAGGAACATATCCATGGTTTTTCAGAACTATGCACTGTATCCAAATATGAACGTGTTCAAAAACATTGCATTCCCATTGAAGATGGCCGGCGTTCCAAGGGATAAAATAAGGGAGAAGGTTGAGAGTGTTGCAAGACTTTTAAAAATAGATGCAGAGCTTAATAACAGGGTCACAAGATTAAGCGGTGGCCAGAAGCAGCGGGTTGCAATAGCCAGGGCACTTGTGCGTGACCCACAACTGTTCCTGCTGGATGAGCCTTTAAGCAACATTGATGCCAGGGTAAGATACACATCAAGGCAGGAGCTAAAAAGGCTTCAGAAGGAGCTAAATTACACATTTATATATGTAACACATGACCAGGCCGAGGCATCAAACATAGCAGACAGAGTGGCCGTTCTGCACAACGGTATTATAGAGCAGATAGGAACCTATGAGGAATTATATAACAGACCGGTCAATACATGGGTTGGGGATTTTATAGGCAACTTCCCAATGAACTTCATTGATGGCTCTGAACTCGGTTACAATGAAAAAATCATAGGCTTCAGACCAACCTGGGTAAATGAGGATTCAAATGACATAGAGGTTGAGGTCTCTTTGATAGATATAGAGGAATCAAATTATTTTATACATTGTATATACAAGGACAGAAACATAGTTTTTCAATCAAGGAACAAATACAACGTTGGTGACAGGATAAAAATAGGTCTTAAAAGGTTTAACGTCTATGATAATGGAGTTCTTAAGGAGATAATAAATGAGGAGGCAATAAACTAGATATTTATTTCAAAACCGTCATCAGTCTTTTTTATCATACCTGAATAAACACCCCATTCTATCAGTATGATCTCAAGATCATGTATTCCAGATGGATTATTAAATGTTTGAACACCGTTTTTTATAAGGGCCTCATTTAGATCTTCCAGATTAAATGAGCCAAGTGATATTGCGGTCTTGAATGGCTCAACATCCTTTAAAGAATCCTTTATAATCTTTTTCCTTTGAATGATTCCGGATTTTATGTATTCTATACCCTTCTCGGATATTGATATATCACCTGACTCTGCATCTATAAGGCCAAGCCTTGATGCAGTGTAAACTATTGGCATCAGGTCATCTATATCAACTTCCATCTCCTTTTCCAGCTGATAAAGATCTGTTTTTCCATCAAAAATGTTGTTCATTACATATAGTATACCAACAAGGTCCGCTATTCTGGCATTTGGATCTATTACATCTGGCATGCTATGATAAATGTATATATATTAAAATACTTTGGTATTTTAAAAAATTATGCGGCGTAGATGCCCTCCTCGGCAACGTACTTTTTCCTTGCAAGGTCCATCATCTTCCTGGTGAATAATATTGAATAGATAACAACAACTATTGAAAAGATAAATGATGCCCATGCTGCAAGCTCTATGTTTCCATTTGCCGTTGCCACATCTATGAGCTTCATCAGTCCTGTATGGACATACAGTGATTTATCACCATAAATGTTTGGCCAGTACTCGCCTATCATTAAGCCTCCCCAGGCACTGTTTATTGTTGATGATATTCCGCTGATCAAATATGGAAACGCAGCAGGTATTATTATATACCTCATTTTTTTGAAATATCCCATGTTCATGTTCTTCATTAACTCCCAGTATTCTGATGGCAGGGCCTTTACACCCATCCAGAAAGAGTAAAACACATAGTAGAATGTGCTTATAAAGCCTATTGCAAGCACATAGAATTCATCTGTGTATGGCCCAAAGAATTTTGATATGAATGGCAATGTAAATATAAAAACAAACGGAAAATAAATCGGTGCCGGATATGCACTTAGCGTCTGTATTATTGGAATGCCGACGGATTCTGCCCTTTTGTTCACGGCAAGATAGTATCCAAGGAATATTGCTATAGCAAGAGATATTAAAAGTATTGTAGCAACCCTGGCATAATCATATGCAAGGTATATTATAATTTCAGGTGTTTTTGAAAACAGGTAGAACCACTGATCCGCCTTTACAGATATTATTAATGATGCACTGCCATAAAGCAGCAATATCAATATAAACAGGCCAATGGCAATGTAAACGTATCTGTAATACTTTTTCTTTTTTTCCAGTTTTTCAAATTTTTCCTCTATATCGAGATTCTGGTATCTATAATATGAAGACAATCTTGAAAATGGATTCTTTGATATTACGGATGCTATCCTTGATGTCTGCCTTGTGTTTAATCTGCCACGCCTTATTATTGGTGCATCCGTATCCAGGGTATACCTTGCAACAGCCCTCTTTGTGTATTCCCTTAAAATTGCTATTGTTGCTATAACAAAGAAGGACATTACAAGAAGTGACATTTCTGTTAAAAATATATTGTTTGAAAAATCTGTTAAAAGTGTTCCTATACCGAATGTCTGGTATGTGTGTGTTCCTACCTCAATGACCTCACTTACAGTTATATAAAAGAAGCCATCTGAAACGCTTGGAAACAGGTTTGCGGCTATTCTTGGTATTGAAAATGGTATGTAAAGCTTTGAAAGCTTTCCAAAAAATCCAAGATCGATATTATCAACAACCTCTTCCATCTCTCTTGGAACTGTTTTAAATGCCTGATACTCAGCCATCCATATATTCCAGACAACCGCGGTGAAAACTAAAAAGTCTGCGGCAAGTTCAACACCAAGTGGCCCGCCTATCCTTGTTATGAATATCACAAGAACTATCGGGAAAAAGGATATAACAGGCACTGATTCAAAAACCTCTATAACCGAGATATAAATATTTTCAAAGTATTTGCTTTTTATTGCACCGTATGCAAGGAACCAGCCGGTAACTATTGATAATAACGTTAGGCCAAGGACCCTTATGGTTGTTGCACCGGTTGCAAGAAATATTAAAAGGTAAGGATTCATGGACTGTCACCTCCATCATTTTTTCATCCTTGGCGGGGTTAAATAATTGTAAAGCTTATCAAGATAACCATTAAATTCATCGGTCTTTGGATTCCTCGGCCTTGGCATATCGACATGGACTATGCCAACAACAGATGCCGGCACACCATTAAGTATGAATATGTCATCTGCAAGCTCAAGAACCTCTGTAAGATTATGCGATACCATAACAACGGATTTTAAGGTGTTATCGCTGAAAAGTATATTATAGATATCCTGCCTTAATCCCTCGGCCGTCAGTTCATCAAGATGGGCAAATGGCTCATCCATAAGAAATACATAAGGATCGGCGGCAAATGCCCTGGCTATTGCAACCCGCTGGCGCATACCACCGCTCATCTCCTTTGGATAGAGATCTTCAAAGCCCTCAAGGCCCACCCTTGCCAGGGCCTCCCTGGCCTTTTCCTCGGCAGTTTTTTGATCGATTCTTTTTGATTTCATGGATAGCATTACATTCTCCAGGGCGGTCATCCATGGAAACGTAACTATTGACTGGTGTATTAATGCTATCTCAGGAATTGGCTTTAAAACGAGTTTGCCCATTAATTTTACATAGCCTGAATCAGGCTTTAAAAAACCACCAAGTATCCTTAAAAACGTTGATTTACCAATTCCCGATGGGCCAATGATGGCGACAAACTTGCCCTCACCGGCCTCGAGGTTTACATCCTGGAAGACACGATATCCGTTTTCGTATGAGAAGCTTATATTGATTGCCTGCAGCACTGGGACTCTTGAACTCGGCTCGTTTATCTGATTTATCTGGTAATCCTCGCTGGTCATGATTAACCTCCTGTGACACCCGATCATAAATTTTAATAACAACCCAGCCGAGTTGCCTATCCTATCACGAGGCTGTCACCATGCCTGTATAGGCAGATTATATATAAGTATTGTTGTTAAATTAAAAGAGCCGGTAATATATTACGTTAATAAACGATTTCAATAAAGATTGTTTATTAATAAATTATCTCTTAAATCACAGCAATTTATGCAATTAACGAAGTAAATGCCATTAAAATAAATAATATTTAAATTTAACTTAGGTATGAAAACCACATATAGGACCTTATTTATAAATATTACCATTATTTTCATGTAATAACCATATTTGTATCTTATTATATATATTATATGTTTTTTATGAATACAAATAAATTTAAATTTAATATCTATTAACATGACATATATTATCATGATTATGCATTTAATTAATTAACATGTTTTGAAAACTGAAATACTCTATAGCACATTATTAATTATATCATGGAAAAAGGTTCATTAATGCACATTTTATTTTTTAGTTTTGTTTGATTTATTTTAATAGAAAGTAAATATATTTCTTTCAATCTTTAACAGTGTACATCATTTTATTATAAAATAAAATAATCATCTGATAGAAATTTTAATATAATATTTAAAAATCAATATCTATATGCCAGAAGGTGAAATTATGCATATTTCATATGACGATATCGTTCATCTATCTTCGAATAATCCACAGAAGGGTGATGATAAATGAATGGAGATTCATACTTTTTTATATTCATATCACCATTGATAGCGGCACCTTTGGAGTACATACTATCTAAATATTATAAAAGGATTGCAGGCGTTTTGATGTCCCTTGCAATTCTTGCATCCTTTATATTATCAATACTGGCATACATGCAGATAAATTCGTCTGGCATTATATACAAATCATACCAGTGGTTTTATGATATTAATTTTGGTATATACATAGATCATCTTTCTGCAATAATGTCGCTTTTTGTGTCTTTTGTTGCCCTTATGGTAAATTTATATGCAATGTACTATATGAAAGATGATCCAAGAAAGAACCTGTATTTCGCAGAGATAGGAATATTTATATTCTCAATGCTGGGCCTCACAGTATCATCAAATCTTGCATTTTTCTTCTTCTTCTGGGAAATAGTTGGATTTATGTCTTATATTTTAATAGGATTCTGGTATTTTAAGCCAAATGCAGCATCTGCCGCAAAAAAGGCATTTATTGTTACAAGGGTTGGCGATGTTTTATTCATCGTTGGAATTGGTGTCTTATTCTCTGGCCTTGCAAACTATGTTTCATCACCGTTAAGCATACCTTTTATAATAGCACATCCACATTTTATTCTAACAAGGATCGGTTCATTTAATTTAACGCTGTCAACGGCACTTATATTATCAGGTGCAATAGCAAAATCGGCACAGTTTCCATTGCATGTCTGGCTTCCTGATTCCATGGAGGGCCCCACAACGGTATCTGCGCTGATACATGCTGCAACAATGGTTGCGGCAGGCATATATCTTGTTGCAAGACTGTTCCCGCTCTTTGATGTGACATCCGGAACCATGGTGGCCGTTGCCATAATAGGCTCATTTACAGCAATATTTGCCGGAATACTTGGCACTGCAATGAATGATATAAAAAGAATACTTGCATATTCAACAATAAGCCAGCTTGCATACATGCTTGCGGCACTTGGCCTTGGAACATTTATTGGATATACAGCTGTGCCGCTTGCAATGTTCCAGCTTGTTGTACATGGTATATTCAAGGCATTATTGTTCATGGCTGCCGGTGCGATAATGATAATGACCCTTGAGAACCGTGATATAAGATACATGGGCGGTTTGTTTAAAAGGATGCCGGCAACTGCAATATTAATGCTTATAGGCTCCATAACGCTTGCAGGCATTCCGCCGACTGCAGGCTTCTATTCAAAGGATACAATAGTTTCATTTGCATATTTATATTACATAAGATCTGGAGATATAATCCCATGGCTTTTATTATCCCTTGGTGAGATATTCACGGCGCTTTACATATTTAGAATGTACTTTAAGGTCTTTCTTGGAAGGCCAAGGTCAAAGCTTGCAGAGCGTGCAAGGGACCCAAAGCTTGTATATTTAATACCTGTAATGGTTCTTGCAGTTCTTTCCTTAATACTTGGTATATTCCAGGTACCATTCTATCATTACATATATAACAATGCATACGTTTACACGCCGCCTATTTTAATAGATGCACTTCCATTGATATATGTGGTAATAGGTATATTTATAGCATACCTTGTATCAATCGGCAGAATAAGAATACAGGATAGCAATATATTCTCAAGAATTGTAAGAAACAAATTCTATCTTGATAGGTTATTTACATATTACATAGCACAGGATGCCTTTGTTTCATTCTCGCATGGAATTTCATACATAAACAAATATTTCATAATTGATACAGATAAAGCCTTTTCAAAATTCATAAACCTTGGAAATGCATTTAGAAAAATACAGGCAGGGCTTTTAAACTATTACATGATATTTATGATTGGTGGCATAGCCATAGTATTTCTCATAGTCGAGGTGGTGAGAATAATATGATGTCATTGCTTTTTTTAATATTCATATTAACAATAATTGCAACTGCTGCAACATACTTCATTAAAAGATATCACAGGGCTTTTGGAATAATATCATTCTTCATTTTATTCTTGATTTTCGCTGTTTATTCTATTTTAACATTTTCATCCTATCATTCAGGCATAATGGATGCATCACAGTTCCCGCTTGCAGTTAATAAATACATAGACATAGATTTTAGCATAGGTTTAACCGGCTTAACAGCTTCGCTAAGCGCCGTTGCATATATAATAACAATCTTTGCGCTTTTAATATCAAACATGGAGGATAGTATATCAACCGGTTTGATAGCAACCGCAGGCCTTGGTCTTATAGGTCTTTTTATCTCCAGGGACTTTCTTTTCTTCTTTATATTCTGGGAGATAGCAATACTTGCTGTTTTCTTTATAATTTACAGGTACGGCAGGCTACAGAGGCGCTCAATTTCAATAAAGTTCTTTATATACATGCATGTTGGCTCTCTCTTTCTATTGCTTGGATTCTTTGCACTTGCAACCTACTATTACATAGATTTTCATATAATATCATTTTCATTCCAGCAGCTTCTGAACTATACATTCTTTTCAACAATACCTGTATTTGGCGCCGGTTTTATAATATTCTCGCTGCTCCTGGTATTTTTAATAAAATTGCCGATCTTTCCATTGCATGGATGGCTTGCAGATTCATACAATTCAGCGCCATACTCCGGAACGGTGATGCTTGCAGGTGGCCTTGGTATGATGGGGGGCTATGGTCTATTCGGCATAATGTACCCACTTTTAATAAACGTATTATCGCATGATGTTTCATATATATTAATAGGCCTTGGCATACTGAGTTTAATATACTTTTCAACAGCCTCTGTTTTCCAGGAAAGCATTAAGATGATGCTGGCATATCTCAGCGCTGCCGATCTTTCCTTTGTATTGATTTCCTTTGGCGTTTCACTGATATCACATGGAAAGGTTAGTGTGCTTGCAGCGTCCGGTGGCATGTACCAGATCATTGCCGCATCGTTTTTAATAACAATGGCCTTTGCATCGTTGTTTATAATTTATAAAAAGACCGGAACAGAGATGATATACAGGCTTGGTGGCATAACAAGAAATGCGCCCTTCCTTGCAGGATTCACATTAATGGCATTTGTTGGCATACTTGGTCTTCCTGGTTTTACACCTTTTATAAGCGAGTTTTCCATAATTATATCATCGTTCCAGAGCATTGGCGCTTTTTCCATAATAATAGTTATAGGCCTTATGATAATAGCAGCCTCACTGATATGGGCAGCGCAGAGGGCTTTGTTTGGCCCTTATAACGAGAACCTTGGGTCCATTAAGGATCTAAATAAACCTGAGTTCCTTATACTCCTTGGCCTGTTTGCGCTGGCGGTTCTTTCCGGTATCTATCCGGATATATTTTTCAAAATAATAAGTATTTATGCGGGTGGTGTTATATGAACATGTATGAAATATTAACAAATTTTGAGATGTCAATATTGATGGGTGATGTTGATCGCAGTTATAAGATCCTTGATAATGCAAAGGAGCATTATTTAAAACGTGGAAGGGATAACAATGTGGCATTTATAGATAACATAATTAAGTTCCTCCAGAGTGAGCTGAATGCACAGGAACTTGAGAACGAGCTTCTGCAGAAGAAGTACAGAAGGCTTCTTCTAGATGATGTAAGCGACTACGAGGATTACATAAAATCCCTGGTATACTATCTGGAATACTCTGTTAGCAGATACAATATAAGGTATCCATACTTTGATTCAAAGCGTGCAAATGATGTTATTTAAACATTATCACCGTCTTTTAATATATTTTTAATAATTTTTTCCAGATTATTTTCATCAGATTCTGTTAATGGATAGAACGGTGGCCTGGGCTCACCACAGTAATATTTCTTTATGATTTTTACAAGGCTGTAATTAGCAGAGTATATTCCAAAATGCGCCGATGCATCTATAACACTGTTTATTAAAATCTGAAGTTTGAATGCATTATTTGAATAAACATGATCTGATAGATATCTAAATATATTTGGCATGTAATTTCCTGCTGCCGACACTGTACCATCAACACCAGATCTCAATGCAGAAAATATGTGTGTGCTGGGCCCTGCCAGTACAATGAGATCATCTTCAATGTTTTTATATTCGAGCATGTGCATTATATCATTCACAGTATCCTTAACACCTATAATATCCCCACCTGAATCAATAATCCTTTTCAACATCCTTGCATTGACGTCATGGCCTGTCATTTTTGGATAATTATAAACAATTGTTTTATAATGCCTGGAAAGATCCAAAAAGTACCTTATTATTGTATTTTCATCAAGATCGCTGTAATAGTATGGGGGCACAGATGCTATGGCAAAGTATCCTTTTGCCCTTGCAGCCCTGGCAAGCTCCATGCTCTTCTCTAGATTCAATGATCCTATCTGGATTATTAATTTATCACCGTCGATATCAAGCTCGTTTATTATTTTTAGCTTTTCGCTGAAATCCAGGGATATCCCAAGGCCGTTGGTACCTGCCAGAAATACCTTATCGATGCCTGAATTCAAGAGCCTTTCACAGTGTTCTCTTAAAATATCCATATCCAAAACATTATTCTTAAACGGCGTTATCACAGGCACAATCTTTAATGGCATTAATAAAAAATGCAATGATGATATAAAAATTTATATAAAGCCGGCTTTATCCCCATAAACATAATTTGAAAGCTCGTTTTTTATGTTCATAAATAACATTGATTTCAGTGTTACAGCATCCCTGTAGTACTTTTCAATGCCGAAATCAACAAAGAATCCATAACCACCGTGTATGTTTACTGCAGTTCTTGTAACGTCAACCAGCATTGATGATATAAAATTCTTTGCAAATTCAATCTTTCCATTGCTGTATAGATAGTGCCTTGCAATTTCAAGCCTGCTCATTATATCTGAGATCGTATATGCAACAGGGCCAAAGTCCTTTATCTTTGTGTTAAATAGTGATCTGATCTTTGAGTATTCAAAGGCCTTTTCTATGGAGCCATACATTAAACCAAGAGACATCGAGCAAAGCTCAGGATCCATGAATCTAACTGCGTTAAAAAATGATTCTGATTCGCCTATTTTTGTTTTTTTCTCTATTTCCATATCCCCGAATTTCAGGCCTTTAAATCCAAGGGAATCCCTTATTTCATATTTACCTGAAACGTAATATAAGTCATTATCGATAACGGCAAGTGCATTTTCATTGCTTAAGAAAAAAACATCGTATATTTTATTATCATTATTTTTGTATGAAAAGCTTATTGATGCGGTTTTTTTGCCTGCTGCTATGTCATTTGATGTATCCTCTATTTCAGAACCTGAAACAGCCTTTATGTATATTCCAGTAATATATGAATAAAATGCCGCAGATGGCGAGTACTTTGAAACCTCCTCTATTATGGCCATGCCAGTTTTTTTATCAAGCTCCAGGCCACCGTACTTTGATTCAATTGTGCCATTTATTATACCCTGGGCCGATAGTTTTTCAAGCATATTATTTAATCCATTTGCCTCTATTTCCTTTTCATCAAGATTTTTTGATGAGAATTCCTTAATATTGTCACGTATTATATTAATCTCGTCCTCCATTATTAATCACCCTTTAAAAGTGTTCTTGCTATGATTAAATTCTCAACGTCTGTTGTTCCCTCCCATATCTCCATGATCTTTGCATTTCTGAACGTTATATCAAGGTTGTACCTGTATCCGGATAACCCTGTTATTTCAAGTGCCTTCTCAGCAGCATAAACGGCTGCTTCACCTGCATAGGCCTTTGCCGCACTTGTATCCTCTGGCTTTGTAACGCTGTTTACAAGGTTCATTGTTGCATTGTAGGTTAAAAGCCTTGCTGCCTGTACCCTTGTATAAACTCTTGCTATGTCAAACATTGTATTTTCATCCCTGATGTTATTTTCCTTAACGTATTTCATCATGGAGTCAAGGGCACCCTCGGCTATGCCAAGTGCCTGTGCCGCAACGTAGACCCTGCTTATATCAAAGAAGATCATTATATAATAGAATCCCATGCCCTCCTCCCCGACAAGCATGGACTCGTCAACTTCAAGATCATTAAATTTTAACTCGGCCGTGTCGGTTGCCCTAACACCAAGCTTTCCATGTAATTTGCTTGCCGAGAAGCCCTTTGATTTTGTATCAACAAGAAAAACACTTAAACCAAGATGCCTCTTTGATTCATTTGATGTCCTGGCAAGAACCAGTATGTAATCCGCAATACTGCCGTTTGTTATAAAGATCTTGCTGCCATTAATTATGTATTTGTTTCCTGATTTAACCGCCGTTGTCTTTAATCCTGCAACATCACTGCCGCCAGTTGGCTCTGTAACACCCAGGCCCAGGATCTTCCTGCCTGACATTACATCTAAAAGTATCTTTTTCTGTGCATCGTTTCCAAAAAGGTTTATAATCTCATTTCCAAAGTATGGCGTGGTTACCGCTATGCCAAGGCCGGCATCGACCCTGCAGAGCTCCTCTATGGCCAGAACGATCTTTATTGGATTTGCCATATCAATAAATGAAATAGCCTTTTTTCTTAGTTCGTCTGGATATGTTTCATCCATATCGTATTTCCTTATATCATTATTTGTGAAATTCTCGAGCGCAAATTCCCTGATCTTCTTCCTGAAATCATCATATTCCTCAAACATTTAGATACGCTCCATTAACAATGAGTATCCCTGGCCTCCGCCGACGCACAGCGTTGCTATGCCATACCTCTTTCTTTTATTAGCAAGCTGCCTTGCAAGTGTACCTGCTATTCTGGCACCTGTTGCACCCAGTGGATGGCCTATTGATATCCCGCCACCGTTGATGTTAACCTTTTTTAAATCCAGATTAAATGATTTTACAGCGTTTAAAACAACAACGGCAAAAGCCTCGTTTATCTCCCAGAGATCTATATCCTGTGGATCGATTTTATTCCTTGAAAGGATCTTCCTTGTTGCAGGCACAGGACCATCGCCCATTATCGTCGGATCGACACCGGCAGCGGCAAAATCAACTATTCTGGCCATTGGTTTTAAACCATATTCATTCATGGCCCTCTCAGACATGAGCATTACCATTGATGCACCGTCGTTCAGTGGGGCCGAGTTGCCGGCTGTTATTATTCCATCTGGTTTGAATGCCGGTTTTAAAGCCTCCATGCTTTCAAGTGATGCGTCGTCCCTTATGCTAAGATCCTTTTCTATTTTTATTTCCTCGCCATCCCTTTCCACTGTAACTGGCATTATCTCATCCTTCATAAAGCCAGATTCATATGCCTTTCTTGCCCTTAAATGTGAATTGTATGAATATTCATCCATTTCCTTTCTGGTTATTCCCCTTAGTGCAGCAAGCTTTTCTGCTGTTAATCCCATGTTATATGAAACGTTCATGTCATATTTTGAATATCTTGGATTCAGCATTAAGGACATATTCGGTTTTATATAAGGATTTGATATGCCAAGCGGCACATGGGTCATGTGCTCCATGCCACCTGCTATTACTATATCAGATTTTTCTGACATGATCTCCATTGCGCCAATTGAAACCGCGTTTAATGAGGATGAGCATGCCCTGTCCAGCGACATTGCAGGCACACTTACCGGCAATTCCGATAAAAGAACCGGATGCCTGCCGCCGTATGTCCAGTTCTCACCTGCCTGGAATGCACAGCCTGTTATAACGTCTCCGATCTCCTCTGGATTTATTCCTGTATCATCAACAGATTTTCTTATCAGCCTTGATAAAAGATCGTCCATCCTTAAATCGTTGTACATATCCCTTTCAGGGTCATTTGGCCTTGCCCTTGAGAATGGTACCCTTTTGAAATAAACTATATATGCATCCTCCATTTTAATCACCTCAATTTTTCCCTTAGCACCTTTTTATCTATCTTACCGGTGCTTGTCTTTGGCATTTCATTAACAAAGATGAAATCATCAGGGATCCAGAACTTTGCTATTCTGCCTGTATCCACAAATTCCATCATCTTTAATTTTAATTCCTCCACGCTGAGGTTTCCATTTATAAATGCCACAGGTCTCTCGCCCCATTTATCATCGCTCTTTGCCACTACAGCAACCTCGTTTACACCAGAGATCGTGCTTATTAGATCCTCAAGTATCAGGGATGGTATGAATTCACCACCTGATTTTATTGCGTCCTTTTCCCTGTCAACAATTTTTACATAACCATATTCATCAACAACTGCAAGATCACCTGTGTGCAGCCAGCCGTCTTTCCATAGTTCCCTTGTTTTTTCCTCATCCTTTATGTATCCTTTTGTCAGCCATGGTGCCCTTACAATGATCTCGCCTATCTCCTTGCCATTGTTTTCAACGTCCCGGTTATTATTAACAACTCTAAGGCTGACCATTGGTATTGGTATTCCTGTTTTTAGCCTGAATTCAAATTTTTCCTCATCGCTTTTGTTTATTACCTTTCTGTTGTAAACACCGAGTGTGAGTATCGGTGCCGTTTCAGACATGCCGTAGCCGCTTACCACATCAATGCCATAGGCGCGTGCACGTTCTGCAAGACCACGGCTTAATGCAGCACCGCCAATTATCACCTTTAAATTTAAATTCTGGAATGCCTGCTTTGCATTTTTATCCGATAAAAGCATATAAAGTATTGTTGGGACCATTGCAGACATTGATATCCTTTCAGTCGCCATGGTTTCAAGTATCCTTGGCACATCGTACTTTCCCGGGAGCACGTACTTTAATCCATTCATAATCGATGTGTATGGAATTCCCCATGCATGGACATGAAACATTGGAACCAGGGGCATTATAACATCATTTATATTGTATTTAATAGGCTCGTTTGATAATGCTGCTATTGATGCAATTGAGTGGAGTACAAGCTGCCTGTGCGTAAATGACACGCCCTTTGGAAGTCCCGTGGTTCCTGATGTAAAGAACAACGTTGCGGTATCATTTTCGTCAGGCTCTTCAAACTTTGCATCGGAATCCTTTAAAAGATCGTCAAAATAATAAACAGGAATATTTACATCAAAGTGCCTGTGCCCTGCAGAATTTACGATGATACCCTTTATAAAGTTTAGATAATCTCTGTTCTTAACAATTAGACCCATAAAGCTCTCATCGATCATTATGTATGAATCATCGGCCCTCTGCATTGTGTAAAAGATTATTTCAGGCGGATACCTTATATTAACGGTGTGTAGAATTGAGCCAATCATCGGTATTGAATAGTATGCATACATGTACATCAGCGAGTCATAGTCTATTACAGCCACAACATCATTTTTCCTTACGCCTATCCTTATAAGGTTTCTTGATAAATTTAAAGCATTTTTATAGAATTCATTATAAGTCACTGATTTACCCATGTACACAATCTTTTGATCTCCATTGTCCCTTGCAGCGGTTTCCAGGAGGTTATTTATTGTTAAATCGAAACCATTCATGCATTTACATATAACATTTATTAATAATGTTTTCGGTCATTATAATTTAAAAACTTTTTATTAGTAATCCAAAATAATAAAATAAGTTTCATAAACCGTTTATTCTGATAACTTAATAAACATTTAAATAATAATTTCTGATTTAATGATCATGATAAAGAACATAACAGTTATTGGTGCCGGCCTCATGGGCCATGGCATAGGCGAGGTTTTTGCGCTGAATGGATACAACGTTAATTTATATGATTCATTTCCGGCGGCAATTGAAAATGCAAAAAAATCCATAGATAACAGCCTTTCAAGGCTTTTAAACTCCGGAAAGATCAAAAAGGAGGATTTAAACGAGATAAAATCCAGAATAAAATTCCACGGAAACCTTGACGAGGCATTAATGGACTCTGATTTCGTAATAGAGGCCGTTCCTGAAAGGCTTGATATAAAAACATCGGTGCTATCAGAGGTATCAAAGAAAACAGATTCAATCATAGCAACGAACACATCAAGTATAAGAATATCAGAGATAGCGGAGCATATAGACAAACCAGAGAGATTCCTTGGCATGCACTTCTTTAATCCGCCGGTTGTACTTAAACTCGTCGAAGTTATAAGGGGAGAAAAAACGGCAGAAAGCGTATTCAATGAGGTTTATAACCTTGCAAAGTCCATTAAAAAGATACCAATAAAGGTCATGAAGGATACCCCGGGGTTTGTTGTAAACAGGATATCCGGACCGGAGACGCTGCTCTTCTGCTTTATATACCAGAGCGGCCTTGCAAAACCTGAGGAGGTCGATTCATATATAAAGGCCCAGGGCATGCCCATGGGCCCATATGAGTTATTTGATTACGTTGGCCTGGACGTAATAAAGGATCTCTTTGATTACTATGGAAATGAATTATCTCAGGATTATAAGAAATGCACTGTTATATCAGATCTTGTAAACTCAGGGAAAAAGGGCATGAAGACAGGCCAGGGATTTTACAAATGGGAGAACGGAAAGGCCTTAATTCCAAGGGCTAATCCAAGTGATAAGATAAATCTAATGGATATCTTTGCGCTTGAGATAAATGAGGCGGTTAAGCTCATAGAGGATGGCGTTGCAACACCTGAGGATATTGAAACCGGTGTAAAGTACGGGCTTAACAGGCCATTCGGGCCGATAAGCGTGGCAGAGGGCCTTTCAAACAGGGAGGTAAAGGATACACTGCTAAAGCTCTATGAAATGTCCAAATTTGAAACGTTTAAACCTGCAAAATCAATAGATTCCGGCAATTTAAAGGCCATAATACATAAAAAGATCTCTGTTCCAGAGGTTCAGGAAAAGAAGAATAAATATATTATTGAGGAAAAAAACAACAGGGTTTTAAAATTATTACTTAACAACGGTAAAAACAATTTAATTACGAAGGAACTTGTCGATGAGCTTAATGATGAGATAGACATGATATCAAAGAACGATGATATAAATGTCGTTGTTATAACAGGAAGGGATACCTTTTCTGCAGGTGCCGATCTATCACAGTTCTTCAGGAATTCAGCAGATTTTATGAAAAATGCAGAGCGTGTTGAGAGGGTCTTTGACAGGATACGAAAAACAGGTAAAATATTTATTGCGGCAATAAAGGGATATGCCCTTGGCGGTGGCCTTGAGCTTGCACTGGCCTGTGACATAAGAATGGCAACCAGGTCTTCAATTCTTGGATTTCCGGAGACATCTCTTGGACTTATACCCGGCTACGGCGGTAGCCAGCGTCTTTACAAATTAATAGGCATGTCCAGGGCCGTTTCAATGATACTTACGGCGGAGAGGATAACGGGTGAAAGGGCTCTTGACTATGGCATAGTTAATAAATTATTTGAAAATGATGATGAGGTCATGACATATGCCGTTGACCTTTCTGAAAGGATCGCCCCTGTGTCTGTTAATCTGGCAAAGAAATTAATATACTCAGAGATGAATTTTGATTCTGGCCTTGATTTTGAGGCTGCTGCCGTGGGTGTTTTGTACTCAACAGACGACCTTAGAGAAGGAATCTCCGCATTTCTGTCAAAAAGAAAGCCTGACTATAAGGGTCATTAAATTAAAAATTATTAATACAATCTTTTTATTCTTATTAATGGACGAGTACAGTTATGGTATTATTATATACAAAAAAGATGTTGAGTATGAGTACCTTGTTCTTTTAAGGTCAGAGGGCTGGCTTGATTTTCCAAAGGGGCACATAGAAAAAAACGAGGATGAATTTGATGCGGCGATAAGGGAAACGTTTGAGGAAACAAACATAATGATAGACAAAAATGATATTGAAGCCTTCTTTTCTTATACAATGAACTACTCATTTAACAAAGGCGATGAAATTATAAACAAGCATACAAAGATGTTTCTTGCAGAGTACAATAATAACGAGATAAAAATTTCAAAGGAGCATGTTTCTTATGAATGGCTGAACTATCACGAGCTTCTGAGGAGGCTAAGATACATAAACCAGAAGGACATGGTTTATTACGCGGAAAAGTACCTTACAAGAAGGGATGCAATTAACGAGATAAACATGGAATACATGAAGCTACCTGATATGATAAAGACCTGGAGGCTCAGCAGGAATTTTGTTCCAGGCGAGGGTAATTACAATGCAGAGATCGTTTTCGTTGGCCAGGCGCCAGGAAAAACTGAGGATGAAATGAAAAGACCATTTGTTGGCAGGAGCGGAAGGATATTAAATTCCATGCTTTCAATGATAAATATAAACAGGGAGAGCGTTTACATAACAAGCGTTGTTCAGTTTTACCCTGAAAAAAATAGGGTTCCGGATAAATCTGAAATAGATGCCTGTTTTCCATATCTGAAGAGGCAGCTTGATGTAATAAGCCCCAAGATCATAGTAATTCTTGGAAGAATAGCAGCACAGTCTTTGCTTGGGATCAATGACATAAAAAATAACCATGGAACGATTATAAACAAAAGATATTTTATTACATATCATCCTGCGGCAGCGTTGAGGTCAAAAACCGTGCTTAGCAAAATGGAGAATGATTTTATAAAATTAAAAAATGAGATTAACAGAATAAAAAATCAATGAATTAATATATTATTTGTTTCCCTTCCATAGAGCATGTATATTACTGCACCTGCAAAGCCTATTAAATATATGATGAGTAAATAGTATGCATAAACCGTAATACTGCTATTATAAAGCGCGAATACTGTGAATATGTATATTAAATATCCAATGGATCTAACAATGCCAACACCGGTGCCCCTAAATGACGTTAGAAAATTTTCAGGTTCCAGCATGCCACGTGCCATCCAGCCAAACTCACCTGTGACGCCATTGATTATTAATATTATTATCAACAGGGAAATGCTAAAAAGCACATCTTTTAGAAATATCACAAGGAAAAGCCAGGATACAAAAAGACCTGTGAATCCAAACAGGGCAAGATTTTTCCTTTTTGAGCGGCCAAGAATTAAACCTGCAATTATACCTGTGAGAGACTCGGCAAGAACCGAGAAAAATATTATTATTGCAGAATATTTTGGAAACTCGAATGGACCAAGCACAAGATCAGAGAATGCAAAGCCAACTATTATTGCAATGCCCATAAAGCCAAGCGGTAAGTATCTAAATAAGTTTTTATCAGGCTTTTCTTTATGATATGCCTCCCATCTTATGCTCTCCCTGATTTTTAACCTTGAAAAGAATGCTATTATAAAACCCAGTATTGCAATTATTAGCAGTGATACCTTTTCATTGTATAATGAGTAATTTACAAAGATGAATATTCCTGCCATTATGGTTATTGCTATATTTGCCATGTTTGTTGTTTCTGCAATGGCCGTGCCACGGTAGCGTTTTGGCAGCATCTCGGCAATGTATGCAAGAGAAACAGTTTCATCACCGCCAAGCCCAAATTCGGCCATGAAGATTCCAGGTATTATTAATAAAAGCGAATATGAAAGTGCTATTATTAAAAGACCTATTGCAGTAATGACTACAGTTAACATGAATAAGCGCTTTCTGCCAAAACGATCTGAGAATATGCCGAGAAAAAGATTACCAAATAGCAGACCTGCAGGTGATGTGGCTATTATAAACACATCATATTTAACAGGTATAAAAGGCCATGTTGTTATCAACGGCGCTATGCTCAGTGCAACGCCCCACATAAAAAATGAGGAGGCGAGTGCTATGATTGAAACACTGTCAAGATAGTCCCAGCTTCTTTTTTCATAAATGTCGACATTCAATTCCACTAAAATCCCTCCGCCGGTATTACCCGGATCAGGTTCAAAGGGTCGATCTTTTTAGATCCTCTCAGCCTTTTCGGCTCCCCCATAGACATATTTTAAAATATTATATATAAATTTTCTATTTTTTTATGTAAAATAAGTTTTTATTATAATTTAAATGAAAAATATTGATGAAAATTTTATATTATTTATATACCTGGATCTATTTCAGTAAGCGGTAAGGCTGTAACCCAGCCGTATGAATTTGTTAAAAACATTGTGTTTCCTGCTATTACAGGATTTACTATTCCAAACCTGCCGCCTATGTAATACTTATTTATTAAAGATCCTGTGGTTGCATTTATTGCGTATATGTATGAATCAGCACCGACAAATAGAACGCCATTATAATAAACAGGTGATCCCCTTGGGCCTCCTGGTGATTTTGGTGGCAGATGCACATCCGGCAATCTCAATGACCATGCTATTGTTCCATTGTTTGCATAAAGTGCAACAAGGCTTCCGGTGGATTGATCCCCGGTGTAAACCATGTTATGATAAATTAATGGTATGCCGCCCTTAAATGCCGGTGGAACATAACCACGACCTATGTTTGTCTCCCAGACAACACTTCCATTTACAGCGTTTATTGCCATTGTCACAGTATCGACCCTTCCTGAGGTTGAGTTATAGTTTGCTATTGCGGATTGATATATCATTCCTGTTTCAGGATCGACCGCAAGAGGTACATCGCCCATGCCGGTATCATATGGAACGTATGGCTTTTTCATTGATGTTTTCCACAATACCCTGCCATTGGTACCATTTACTGCTATAATTAAACCGTGGGGTGCACCAACAAATGTATAACCTGCTATAAATTCTGTTGTTCCATTTGGAAGGACGTAATATGTAACGCTGCCCATGTTGTCAAAGAAGCCACCGAAGTGATCTGACCATAAAACCTTACCTGTCGTTGCATTTAATCCAATAAATTGGCCGCCGCCATCGGCGTATGCAATTATACCGTCATGAACTGCTGGTGATGGCATTGTTTCTCCGGTTGTAAAGTTCATCCACAGTAATTTACCGTCTGTTGCATTAAATGCGTATATTGCACCGTAAGTTAAACCACGCCTTACCTTATTTGATTCATTGTGAAGTGCATGCTCTATCTGTGCAAAGCTAAAACCCGTGTCCCCAACGGTAACATAAACAATACCATGGTATACTATTGGATTGTTCATTGCCTGTGATGCAAGGCCTGTGGCGTACCATACGATGCTGCCGTTTGATGGATTCAATGCAAATATTGAGCCTGGGCCTGTATCCTCCTCAACGTAAACCAGATTGTTCGATAGTGTTACACCAAGTGGTTCACCCATGTACTGTGTCATCGTTGTCAGCGCGGATTTATTTCCTATGTTATGTGCTGCCGGTAAATTTGAATCTGTAACATTTAATGGTATGGCATTGCCCCCGGCATAGTTTATAATAGGTATATTCCATGAAACGCCTTTGTTTAAAAGTTTATTTGTTGTTGTAAAAACTGTTTCATGTGTTGTATTATACGATGTAACAGGCCAGTTTGATGGAAAACCATAATTCTTTGATTCATTGTTTTTATAAAATGTTACCTTAAGGGCATATGGAAAGTACATGCCATTGTATTCCCTGTATACTGTCACCCTTGGTTTTACCTCAGGTTTTACCACTGGTTTATGTATTGATACATAGGTAACCCCGGCACCGATTCCAGCACCAACCAGCACTGCTATAACTATTGCGACAATAATTTTCTTATTCATCGAAAGTTTATCAATATCTATGACTTAAAATTTAAAATTCTGGAAAAAAACAAATTTACATTATTTTTATGTATTATTTATAAATATCATGATCAATGTGATATTTAATGACAAAATATGATGAATTACTTCAAAATATGACTTTTTATTCATTAGAATCCATTAATAACCGGATAAAATACCATGAAAGGGAGCTAAAACGCCTAAAATTCATAAGGTTAATATTATCAGGTGTAAGCGTTAATAATGCATCGCGTATTTGCGGCTTTTCAAGGCAGTATGGTTATAAAATCATCAAAAACTGCATTAAAAATAACAAATCAAAAAAAGGAAGGCACTGTAAACTAAATAGTTCCCAAATGGAAATATTAATAAATTACCTCAATGAAAAAATGCCATTTTCTATTATAGATGTTAAGTGCTTTTTAGAGGACCAGAATATAAAATACTGTGAAAAACAGATAAGGAGGATAATAAACGGTCTCGGTTTTAGTTACTGCAGGCTTTTAAAGGGTTATATAAATGTTTATGGCCACAAAAAATTGATTGAAAACATCGATGATAAAATCAGTTTAAAATGATTATATAATGTTTTAAGAAATAGAAAAATAAATAAATGCTTTTTAAATATTGAATTATTATAATCCGGTGTGATATTGATTATGAACTTACGGCGTATATTGCTTGATGTTGATAAGGGCCTGAACAGGCCAACATTAACGGAGCTTGCCGGTTCCATTGAGGAGGTTCCAGGCGTGGAGGCTGTAAAGATAACCGTTACAGAGATGGACATGGAGACCATGGGCACCAGCATAATAGTCGAGGGCACAAACATTAATTATAATCAGCTTATAAAAACAATAGAGGAGATGGGCTGTGCAATACACTCCATTGATGAGGTTGCCACCGGAAGGCACATAATAAAATGAGGCAGAATCTTTTATTCCCATTTTCAATAGGTGTTTCAGATGGAATAATAACTGCATTAATACTTGCGTCAGGTGGCATTGTATCAATGGGAATAACCCCATTTCTTGCACTTAAAATCTCCTTTGGATCGGCATTTGCAGGTATGTTCAGTTTTTTCATAGCAGATTATGCAGGTTTAAATGAGGAACTGCACAGAACTGCAAGGCAGCTTAATCTCAGATCAACAAGGTATCTTTTAAGGGGCAGACTTGGCCGTGACATACTTCTTGAGGCATTTATAGGCACTTTGATATCGTCCTTTTTTGGCTTCACCGGTGCTTTGATACCTTTAATGTCAAGCATGCTGGTGCCGCATAATATATATATTCCACTTTTAATATCCTATGCCGCCCTGGGACTGGTTGGCTACTTTATAAGCAGAACCACGGCCGGTAGCTGGCGCTTCTGGATTTTTATAATGATTGCCATAGGCATCATAGTTACAATTGCAGGTTCATATTTAAAATTAATATCATAAATAGCCTGTTATACATGCAGGGTCGTATCCAAGTATATCATGAAAATATGAGTATGCCCTTGCCCTTGATCCGCCACATGAATCTGACCAGTAGCATGTACCACATGGCGCCTTTAGATTTTTACTGTCTCTTAACGCCTGTAAAACACTGTTTTCCTGGTAAATGCTTATAAGGCTTGTGCTCCTTATATTTCCAAGAGAAACCGGTAAAAAGCCACTTGGATAAACATCACCATTGTATGAAACAAAGATTATGCCCTTTCCATCCCTGGTATTTACTGATCTAAGAATCCTTCTTTTTTCAGGTTCTCCAAGCAATGATATCGTTGATCTAACAAGGTCACTGTATAATTTTCCAGAATAATTTTTATTTCCCTGGTCAATAATACGCCTGAACATTGGGGATTCAACCGTTCTTATATTTATATAACCACTGGCAAATAACAACCAGTGATTTACATCCTCGTATTCCTGTGGACTTAAATCCTCCTGGTCTATGCCGCGACCGGTCCTTATTAAAAAGAAAAGCTCCCAGACATCGATTTTGTTGTCAGTCAATATTTTTAGTATATATGGCAGATCCATAATATTTCTTTTATAAACAAGGGTATTTATTTGAAGTTTTATATTCATATTTTTTATTTTTTTAACAAGATCTATTGTCTTTTCAAAGAGGCCGTTTTTATTTCTTAGCCAGTCATGATTTTCCTTAAGACCGTCAAGGCTCAGTGAAATCGATGCAACACGATTTCTTGCATAGTTAAGAAAATCATCATCGAGAAGATCTGTTGCCGCAGGGCTTATGGAAACTGGTATACCGTAATAATTTGCCTCATCTATTAATGTTTTTATATCCTTTCTTTTCATGACGTCCCCGCCGGTTAATATCAAAACCGGATATGGCTTTCCGAAATATTTTATTGATCGAATGAAATCGAGACTTTCTTTTGTATTTAATTCATCCGGTAAGGGCTCACTTATTGATGATGCCCTGCAGTGCCTGCACTGTAAATCACAGGCCTTTGTTGTTTCATAGAATATTAATAATGGCTTTTTATTATAATTGTACATAATTTATTATCATTTGCATGGATATTATTTATTCATAATCATTGAATATTATCAATATTATAAAAACATTTAATAACCTGTTTCAATGCCCGATTTCCTGTAAAGGCCAATGAGCTTGAAATTTATTGTTTCACGTTTTATTATATCAATTAATACATTGCCATAGCCATTGTCCTCAAAATCTATAAAAAATATGTAAGAAAATGGATTTTTTGCGTATGGCCTTGATTCTATCTTTGTCATGTTAATATTAAAGGCTGATATAATATTTAATATCCTTGATAACGAGCCTGGCCTGTTTTCAAGAGAAAAACCTATAGAATATTTATCACCATGATCGTTCATGTGTTTTGATATTGATATAAATCTTGTGTAATTATTTATATTATTCTGTATCGATTTTGATATTATCTTTAGATTATATAGATTTGCGGCCTCCTCACTGCCTATTGCGGCATGCTCATCATTGTTAATCTCACTGATTGTTTTTATTGCGTATGATGTGCTATATTCAGGCACGGGTATAAACCCGTTTTTATTTATAAAATTTGAGCACTGTGCCAATGCCTGTGGATGTGAGTGCACAAACCTTATTTTGTTTATCTCTGAATTTCCAATGAGGCAGTGATCAATCTTCATGTAATATTCTGAATTTATATATATATCCTTATAATAAATGATGTCATATGTCTGTCCAACCTGCCCCTCTATTGAATTCTCTATTGGAACAACGCCAAAATCCAGTTCATTCCTTTCTATTGCATTCACTATATCAAGTATTGACCTGTAACTAACGTATCTGCCACCAAGCATGAGCCTTGCCGCCATTGAGGTGTATGATCCTGGATCGCCAAAGTAACCTATTATCATAATATGTGTAAAATGATTTAATTAATATTTTTATTTATTCAGGTTTAAAAGATTATTAATATCATCTGGCATTATAATATAATGACAAATTATGGTTTAAATTACCAGCTGAGAACATATTTAAAAATTGATGGCAACGACATGCCCGTATCAATTAATGACTGGCATGACCTGGCAATGAAAAAGCTTGATAATGGTCCATGGGGATATCTTGAGGGTTCCGCCGGTTCCAATGATACCGAAAAAAATAATGAAAGATCTTTTTTAAAGTATAGAATAAGGCCAAGGTATCTTAGAGATGTCTCGAATATAGATATGTCAATAAGGCTTTTTGGAAAAAGATTTGAGACGCCCTTTATACTTGGGCCGATAGGCGTAACGTCAATTATTCATAATGATGGCGATATTGCAATAGCAAAGGCAGCAGAAAATCTTGGAATGCCCTTTGCATTAAGTACTGTGTCATCATACAGCATAGAGGATGTTGCAAAAGCAGCGCCAAATGCGGAGAGGTGGTTTCAGCTCTACCCGGGCAGGGATAAAAATATTATGAAAAGCATGATTAGAAGGGCAGAAAAATCAGGCTACAGTGCAATTATAGTGACTGTTGATACAACCATGCTTGGCTGGCGTGAAACGGATCTAAAAAATGCCTACCTGCCGTTCTTGCTTGGTTATGGAATTGCAAATTATATAACAGATCCTGAGTTCAATGCAAGACTCGATAAAAGTCCGGAGGAGGATATGAAGGCAGCAATAGAGGAGTTTCTTTCCATTTACGTGAATCCAGGATTTACCTGGGACGACTTTTCAGAGATAAGGTCATGGACTAGGCTTCCATTAATTATAAAGGGTATAACACATATTGATGATGTGAAAAAGGCCTTTGATTATAATGCAGATGCCGTGGTTATATCGAATCATGGAGGCAGACAGGTTGATGGTGCAATTTCATCAATAGATGCACTTCATGAACTTTCTTTAAATGATATAAATGGCACAATATTATTTGATAGCGGCATAAGGCATGCGGCTGATGCCTTCAAGGCCATTGCCCTTGGTGCATCCGCAGTTCTTATAGGCAGGCCATACATATACGCACTGGCCGTTGCCGGCCAGGCGGGAATTGAAAGATACATGGATCAGTTAAGATCAGAATTTAATTTGGAAATGGCCCTTTCCGGATATGGATCTTTAAGTGAATTAAACAGGGAAACAATATATGTTCAAAAATGAGAAAAATTTATCTGAGTTTGAGCCTTATAAAGAGGCTCAAAATAATAGATAACGAGATACATACTGACATGATCAAATTTAATGATGAAATATTCACAAAATCAGATTGATGAAAACAAGCTGGAAAAATTAAGGCAGGAGCAGATGGCTCTTCTTGAAAATATAGGCAGGGCAAAGGATGAGGAACATAAATTAAAATCTGAAATTGAAGAATGCAGAACCAATACATTGAAATTGAAGCCAAACTTGACGATATTAATAAACGCAAAGAGGAATTAGATAAAGAAGTCGGCAACCTTGAGGATCCAGATGTTCTGAAGAAAATAAAAAACTTCAATGAATCTTTTATTTCTCTTGTAAAATCGATATTTGATAACAATCTCAAGCCTGAAAATGTGAACATCATAATGGTTCATGAAATTAAACTTACATCTGACCAGAAAAACACCTTAAAATTATTATCAGAACAGGCAGAAGAAATAAAGAAGATGATTGAGGATATGCTTTCAGATTATAAATTAAGCGAGAAAAGACAGGCATTAAAGGATCAGATTGAAAAGGAAATGGAAGACGCAAAAAAGGAAATGGATGGCTTTATGGCACATAACCCACAAAAGGTTTTGCAGAATGTTATAGATAATATCAAACAATTCATATACCAGTTCCAGAAAGGTGATATTACCATAGATGGCGGATTGAGATTTGGAAAATCAGGTATAAATTAGGTATTGACACCAATTGAAGAATCTTTAAAACATCTAGAAAGACTGTCTGGTCAGGTTAAAAATAAAGGTATATGGGCGAAGTTAAAAGGCTAGTAAAATGGCAGAGGCAAACGGTGCAGTAGAAGAAAGGGAGAAAAAGGAAGAGGAGGAGCCAGTTATTGAGGAAATGCCAGATAGGGAATTTGACGACACGATAGATACCAATAAAATAAATCAGGATGGCAGATGCCCAGATGGTTATGTTTATGTAAAACCACATAAAACTTTTATGGTGTTTACACAAAAAGTTATTGCAGGAGGAACAAACATAATAATTTTTAATTTATATCTTGAACCATATTTAATTTAAAGGTATAATAACTATTCAAATAGTCAAAATTAAAAATTAATAATAAGATATAACATTTTAATTGGGTATATCTATCAAAGCTTAAAGTGCATTATATAGTAAATATATTATTTCCTCTTTCGAATTAATACAATAATAGCCCCAATTACTGCGATGATGATAATTCCTGCTATTATATATTCTCCAATGTTGATTCCAGAGACTGCATTTTTTGTATATGTTATAGTTTTTGATATATTGTTTCCATTAACTACTATAGAACCAGATGATACAGAATATCCTGGTATATTACCAATTTTATATGCGTATGTTCCATTTTGAATTGAGAATATTATTGTATTTGTATTAGATGACTCATTTATATTATTTAATATTACATACCATGCTGTACCTGATGGTAATCCTGTTTCTGTGAATGTTACTGTGTATGTCTGCAATATGAATGATAGGTCAACTGTTTTACTTGCACCGTTAACTGTTACTGATCCTGATATATTCTTGTAATCTTTAGATGTTGCAGAATAACTATATGTTCCATTGGTTAGTTTGAATGTGTATGAAGTATTAGTTAAAGAATGTGTATTACCATTAAAATCAAGAGTCCAGGATGTACCTGATGGTAATCCTGTTTCTGTGAATGTAATATTATATGTCTGCAATGTAAATGTTAATGAAATTGATTTGCTACTGCCAGAAACTGTAAAAGTTCCTGATATATTCTTGTAATCTTTAGATGTTGCGGAATAACTATATGTTCCATTTGTTAATGAGAATACATAGGATGTGTTTGTTAATGTGTAACTGTGATTATCAAAAACTAATATCCATGATGTTCCTGATGGAAGACCTGTTTCTGTGAATGTAATATTGTATTTAACTAATGAGAATATAACAGATTCAGATACTGATTTACCATTTACTGTAAATGACCCAGAAAATGGTGATGGTGAATATATTTTATTTGTTGTTGCTATTGTATATGAATATGTTCCATCAGGTTCTGTGAATGATATAACGTTTGTTGAAGAGGAAAATGACTGCCCATTTGAAAGATTAACATACCATATTGTATTAGAGGGGAGATTAGATTCTGTGAAGCTTACAGTATAGTATGAAATTGAGGCTGAAAGTGGTAAATATTCGCCTGCTGTTAGATTGAAATCACCCTGGGCTACCAAAACACCCTCTGAATTATATAGCTGTAGATCATAATATCCAGGAGCTAATGTAATATTTACATCACAATTTACAAAGTTATATGAAGTCCCATTAACAACCAATGAACCTGATTTTAAATTTGATGTTAGATTAATTATACCTATATCATACTGGTTATATATCTGCCCCAGACTGCCTGTTCCGTTAGTGACTTCGGAGAATAGAGTTCCATTGTATGTATAATAAGCAGCTGAATCAGAAACATTGCATATGCCCTCTGCCGTATCAGAACCATAATTATATGCATTCAATATCTCCTGGTAGTTATGTCCATTCCAGTACTCCAACTGCAATTGAATATTAGATGATATATCATTTGTTTGCGAACCATCTCCGGGGCCGCCTAAAATAAGTGCTGCATCATAATAATCGCCATGCGGATTGTAGTTGTTACCATTAACCACAAAACCACAGTCAGATGTCAGATCATTCACGAACTTAAAAACCACGTTATCGTATGTGACCCAGCCGTGGCCATCATTGTACATAAATATTACCTCTGGCTGGTCATTGCTTGTTATTGCAGAAACGATCTTGAATTCGATTGTAGATGGATATTGTAAGTCAATGCAATTTCCAGGCAAGGATGAGGATGCATAGTCATAATAAAAGTATGTTCCAGAGGAATTGCCCACAGTTCCATTCCCGGATATTGTAGAGTTATGCATGTTTGCATTTGGAGCTGAGCTGTTCCAGACATTATCGATGAAATAAATCAAATGATTTCCGGAACTTGTATTCAAAAATGCAACATCCTGCACCCAGTACACGTATTCAGTGTCCCCTTCGTAGAAAACCAGGTTGATATTAAGCTGAAAAGACATAAATTTAGATGCATTACTTAATGAATTATTATATGTGCAGAGATAATTGATATTTGCTATGCCAAGAAATGATGTTGTATTATATTCATACGACTCATTATTATAGCCTATGCCGTAATCGGCAATACCCATGGGAGCAGGCTCTTTTGAATTATATTGAAAAACGTTAATCTGATTGGACTGCATACTAGTAGATGATTTCTCTGCTGCATATGTTTGTGGAAGCTCTTTTATCACTGCTGGTGCAGTGCTTGTGGCAGCATGCCCTCCTGTAATTAACGGAAAAGACAACATTCCAGAGACGGTTAACAAAACAATGAGAATAACAGAAACATTAGTTCTAACAATCCGACTTTTTCCCATTATGAGAATATAATTTATGTTAATATAAAAATTATTGTTTTGTATTTTTTGTAAATAAGCTTGAAGATGGACAAGCATATACTTTTGATGATATATATGAACAAGTATTGGGAAGTCCATCTCAAAAAAGTAAAAACAAATCAGTCATAGACACTACTGATAAGGACTTTAAATGAACAGATGCTCTTTCATTAATTATAATATTAGGCATAATGATATATCTAGGAAGGTATATTCGGAGTATATTGAAGAAAAATGAAACTATTATATGCATACAGACTTTCTTAAATAAATTATAAATTAAATAATCCCTTATTTTTATTTAACTATTTTTATATTTATAAAACCGGTTCAGAACCATCCCAAGAGTATATAAATAAAATTGGAAAAATATCTAATTATAGGTACCATTTAACTTATTAAAAATGTAGTATTTTCTAATAAAATAGAAAAAATAAAACGCAATAAAGAATGAGCCCGCCGGGATTCGAACCCGGATCATAGGCTCCGGAGGCCTATATGATGATCCATTACACTACGGGCCCTATGACTTGTAGCCAATATCTCTTAAAAGCTTTTTCCTTTTTTCCTTTGCAGCCTCATCCTCTATCCCAAGTGGTGAGTACCCATCGATAACGCCAAGGATTCCATTGCCATTGCTGCCTTCGTATACAATAACGCTTAAAGGATTTGCAGTTGCTGCAAATATTGTTCCAACCTCCTGACACATCTTGATGGCATTGAGCATGTTTATAGGGTATGCATCCCTTATGATTATTATAAATGTATGCCCGCTCTTTACATTTAAAAGATTTTTTACTGCAATATCAGTTAGTTCCCTGTCATTGCCATCAAATCTAATGAGCCTTTCACCGGAGGCCTCAGAAAATGCTATGCCAAACCTGCATTTTGGTACACTTGTAACAACAATCTCCTTTAAATCCTCTATGGTCTTTATAAAATGTGAATAACCAAGAATTACGTTTGAATCATCTGGTCTTTCAATTACTATTTCCCTTATCATAATAATAAATCAATACATCGATTAAAAGCCTTTTGAAACTAAAAACTCATTAAGATGTTTGACATAACATTTTCATGAAGATCATGGCCACAGGAGTCTTTGATATATTGCATCCGGGTCACATACATTATTTATCAGAGTCAAAAAAGCTTGGTGACTATTTAATAGTTATAATAGCCACGGATAAAACGGCAGGCAGCCATGGAAAAAAGCTTATTTTCAATGAAGAGCAGAGGAGATTTATGGTATCGCAGCTAAGGATGGTCGACGAGGCGATAATCGGCCATGAGGATGATATTTTTAAAACTGTATACGAGGTAAGGCCTGATATAATAACACTTGGCTATGATCAGCACTTTAATGATTCTGAGATAGAAAAAAAATGCAGGGACCTTGGATTAAACACCAGGGTCGTAAGAATATCAAAATATGATGGGAAGATAAAAAGCTCATCTGATATAAGAAGGAGAATTATCGAGCTTTATAATCGTTAACGATTTTTTAAATATGACCTTATATTGGCTGTGTAATCCTCTATTTCCGCGTATGCATTGTGTGGATGTATGCTCTCAAAGCTTTCAGATCTTACATCCATGTAAAGGTTCATTTCAGGCTCCATAAAGGCTGCCTTGTAGGCTATCTCCCTGACAACGTCCTCAACAAATTTTGGCCTTTTGTGGGCCTCTATTATCATCTTACCCTCGTCATAGCGCTTTAGCATGTTCCTTACAGGATATGAAAAAGATGACTCAAGTATATCTATTAATCTCTCAAGATGCGCATCCTTAATGTACTGAATTTTCAATGAAGCTTTATTTCTCTGGTTATGTGATATGCCTATATCACCGTATGATACATTATAGTCATAGAGCATTATTGATCTTATTGTTTCCATGGCACATGGGCATACGGTCATACCCTCGGCGGAGACCTCAACATATCTTTTAACATCATTTTTATCGCCCTCGGCAATTAATGAAACCGGATAGATCTTGTTATTATAATAAAAGTCAAATGAAAGATTAACATAACCGCTGCTGGAATAATTTATTCTTGAAAATAGATCATTGTATATATCGTATGCAACGTCATTTAAATTATATGAAGATCTTACTGATTCAATAGTTCTTGACATGTCCAGGCCCTTCCTGTCAGGATTCAATGAAACAGATATTGATACATCCACATATGAGTCAAATGACTCGTTATTATAATTTAATTTAACACGCCTTTTAAATGATTTTATACCGGCCCTTTTTATTGGTATCTCATAATCAGGTCTAAACCCCTGGACATCCTTAAGCTCTATCAATTACCTTCACCCTTGCTGGCTTCCTGATACTTTTTTTGTAATGATTCCTGCACCTCGCGGTACTTTTGTTCAAGTGATTTTTGCTGGTTTTCTAGGGTCTTGCTCCTCATCTGGCTAAGTTCCTTCTGTTCCTCAAGATCATTTATAAGTTTATTTTTATCCTCAACAAGGTACATAACTGGTCCAACACTTTTATAAACAGGTGTTCCTTCAGAAATTGACTTTAATTCCTTTATGGTCTTGTCAAGCTCCCTTATAAGGACATCGAGCTGGTACCTCTGAGAGGCTATGCTCTCTATCTGTGCCTCTATGTCCTGTGCCTGCTTTATCTGGTTCTGTATATATGCACTTAAATTTGGCTCTACCAAACATTCACCTCCATAATCTTCCTTGTCACATTTAACACCCTGGCTATTGTGGATATCGCTGCCCTGGCCGCATTAACATCAAGGGCCTCTATGATTATATTATTTCCTGAAATGTACACCTTTGTCCTTTTATTTTCTTCATCAATGTCGGGTTCAACAGCCCTTAGATAACTATCATTATCTAGGGTTATTGTGATCTTTATCATTAATACTTAATAATATATAATTATTTAAGATGTTTCCTTTTATAAAAAATATAAATTTTATTCATCTAAAAATTCATGATCCTCGATTATGCCCTCGTTCTTTATCCTGTGCATTGCGGCCATTATAAGCATACCAAGGCCAACAACGGCAAGGTTTATCAAAAGCGCTATTATGCCGACGTACATAAAGAAGAATCCTTTATAAAGTGATGTCTTAAAGTGCAGATCAAACAAAAGGATCATTGTTGTTGCAAGACCTGCAAGCCAGCCCAAACCAACAGGATATTTATTCAGTTTTCTTGTAAACAGTGCAAGGTAAACAGATGGCAACGTCTGCATTATTATTGCACCGCCTATTGTCTGTAAATAGACTATCTCACCAGATGCCGCCGGAACCAGTGAAAATGCCAGAGCCGCAACTATCACAACAACGACCAGAACCCTTGAGAGGTTTGTCTGGGCCTTTTCTGTTGCATTTGGATTTATATATTCAAGATACAAATTCCTGGTTAAAAGATTTGCAGATGCAAGGGCCATTATTGATGCAGGCACTATGCTGCCGACAACTATTGCCGCAAATGCAAACGCGGTGAACGTTGATGGGAATACATGAAGCACCAAAAGAGGTAACGCCTCGCTGCTTACCTTTGGATAGGCATTGAAATAAACAACAGACATTATACCGATAATTGCAACGAACATTAACAGCACGTTGTATAAAGGTAAAAGAGCCGCATTTCTTTTTATTGTCTTAACATCCTTTGAGCCAAGTGTTCCTGTTACAGCATGTGGATATAAAAACAGTGCAAGTGCAGATCCAAGGGCAAGAGAGACATAGCCTATATCTATTGTTGGTGATATATCAAGAAGATTTGGGCTTATGGTTGCAGCCTTTGAGAATATGTTTCCAAAGCCATGCAGCTTCAATGGTATGTAAACTATTATTACAAGAACTGCAGCCCATATTATGGCGTCCTTTATTATTGCTGTTAGGGCCGGACCCCTGAGTCCGCTTACAAATGTAAAACCTGCAACGAGCAAAAATGCTATGATTAAGCTTATTGATATTGGCAGTGAAAGCGATGCCAGAACGTATTTTATGCCTGTTATCTGCAATGCTATGTATGGTAATTCTGCAAGTACACCGGTTAATGCTATTAACATGGCCAAAAACCTAGATGAGAACCTGTCCTTAACAAAATCGGCTGCCGTTATGTAGCCACGTTTCTTGGATACATTATAAAGCCTTGGCATTGTCCCGTAAACTATAGGATATATCATTATGCCGTATGTTATTGCGAACATTGCAAAGGCACCACCACCTATGCCCGGGGTTGCAGCGGCACCAGGAACTGCTATCAATGTGTATGCAGTGTAAAGGTCGCCACCAAGCAAAAACCAGACAACCACTGTGCCGAATCTTCTCCCGCCAAGGCTCCACTCACCATGCTTATGTATGTCATCTGGCTTTCTCCAGAAGTATGCTATGTAACCTATGAACAAAACTATAAATATTATGATGAAGAACAGTGCCAGATCAAGGTCTGTGAACATTTAAGCCCCTCCTTTCGTGCGACTCTATTGCATAGACCGTGTATGTCAGTATTGCAGCAAGAAAGATCCAGACCAGCTGATACCAGTAAAAGAACGGTATCCCAAAAAGCTCTGGCCTAACACGCATATAAATACCCACGCCCAGAACCATAAAAAAGTATGGCAGGGCCAGAAGTATAAACTTCAGTATGGCATTCATTGTCAATATTATAACTACGTTGTATAAATATTTATTGAGTAGTATTATACTAAAACCTGCGCGGGTATTATTTATAAATATTTCTAATAATATACGTTGATGCTGGTTTTATTTGAATTTTAAATATTAAAATGTTATGCAATATTTAAATATAAACTTTTTATTATCTTATAAAATATCAAGCCTTTTTATTGCCTCTATTGATCTCGATCTTATGCTTTCTATATCATCATTGAAGATTACATTTCCTGAATCCATGTATTTTATCATAATGCTTTTCAGCTCACCCCCGCATTCACATCTATCATTGCTGTTAATTGGTAAAACGTATATATTTCCGCAATCATTGCATTTATAAACGTCCTTGATGCCTGAAAACTTACCCCTCTTTGTTATATTCGTTCCCTCAACGTTTACAATATCCAGTGAGAAGTCCACGGGCTCTGCTGATGCTATTGATGTGCCGATACCAAATGCGGAGACGCCTGCATCAACCAGATCCTTAAGATCCTCAAGTTTTAGACCGCCTGAGGCCATGATCTTTATATTGTTATAACCCCTTATATTGAGCTCCCAGCGAAGCTCTCTTACAATATTTTTAAAGTTTCCGCGCCTTGATGCCGGTGTGTCAAGTCTTATGTAATCAAGGCCCGGAAATTTTTCAGCTGCCTTTATCGCGGCGAACTTTTCATCCATGAACGTGTCTATTAAAATGGTCTTTACGTCACTGTTTTTATAAACGGATTCCCATGCAGCATCATCACCGAGTATTATCGAAAGCGCATGCGGCATCGTACCAACAGGTTTAATGCCAATTAAACGGGCACCCAGTATACCTGAGACTCCAGATGCGCCACCTATGTATGCGGATCTATCAATCATTGGTGATATTGCAGGGTTCATTCTTCTTATTCCAAATGAATAAAATGGTATATCTCCAAGTACTTTATATATCATTGATGAATACGATGATATCCCGGAGGCCTGGCATAAAAATCCAAGCAGTGCTGTTTCATATATTGCAAAATCAAGGTATCTTCCATGTATTATTAAAAACGGCACCGGAACACCTTTTTCATCGCGGTTTTTTATTAATGTACCCTCTGGAATTGCATAAACATCAATTTTTTTATCCCTGAGGAGGTTTAGGACGTCGTTTAAACCTGTAAAATTTATATATTTATATTTGGTTGATGAAACCGTTACCTCAGCGTAAACTTCCGGATTCTTACCATTGAGCTTAAGATCCTCAATTGTCCTCTCAAAGTATATATCTGCCGTTTTTCCATTTAATATATCATCCTCAGATGCTATTGCGAATCTCATTTTCAAGATAAGGTCATTTGATTATTATAACTTTTTTAAGTGATTATAAAGGATAATTTTAGGATTTAAAATAGAATTATATATTATTTATTAATTATAACGGGATAAATTATGAATCTTTATGAATACATGGGCAAGGAAATATTTAGAAACTATGGAATACCGGTACCTGATGGGTACACAATAGAAAAAACAGATGAAATAAGGGATGTATCCTACCCTGTGGCAATCAAATCGCAGATATTAATAGGAAAGCGTGGCAAGGCAGGCGGCATAAAATTTGCCGATAATAAAAGCGATGCTGTTAAATATGCCTCAGAGCTCCTTGGTTCAAAGATAAACGGCATGACTGTGACAAAGCTTCTTATAGAAAAAAAGCTCGATATTAAAAAGGAGCTTTACCTTAGTATAACAATGGATAGAACAAACAGGGCTCCTGTAATAATAGCATCCACGGAGGGTGGCATGGATATAGAGGAAGTCCCGGACGATAAGATTGTAAAGAGGGTAATAGATCCATTAATAGGTTATTCACAATACATAGGCAGGGAGATAGTAAGCTCGATGAAGCTTGACGCCGATCTTTCAAAGAGTTTTCTTGAAATACTTGAAAGGCTTTACAGGGTCTTTATGGGCGAGGATGCACTCCTCGTTGAGATAAACCCGCTGGTCATAGATGGTAATAAAAATATAATAGCAGCTGATTCCAAGATTGTCCTTGATGACAACGCACTTTTCAGGCATAAGGAGATAAACATAAGAGACCCGGAAAAGACAGAGCTTGAAATAGAGTCCCAGTCAAAGAGCTTTACATTTATTGAGATGGATGGCGACATTGGCGTTATAGCAAATGGTGCCGGACTAACCATGGCAACTTTAGATGCGTTAACACTGCACAACCTTAAGCCGAGGAATTTCCTTGACCTTGGTGGAACAGACAGCATTGATATAGTAAAGGATGCATTTTCCTTTGTAATGAAGGCTGATCCGGACATAATCTTTGTTAACATCTTCGGCGGTGTTACAAAGGCAGATACCGTTGCAAATGGTATAGTTGCCTCAAAAAAGGAATTTAACATCACAAAGCCAATAGTTGTAAGGTTAAGCGGAATCCATGAGGATGAGGGAAGAAGAATATTAAAGGATAACGGCATAAATGCGTTTTCAAACATGAACGATGCTATACTAGACATCGTTAAAATAAAGGAGGGAAAATAGATGGTATTAATAAACAGGAATACAAGGGTAATTATACAGGGAATAACAGGCCACCAGGGATCTTTCCATTCCGGCGAGATGCTAAAATTTGGAACAAACATCGTTGCAGGGGTTTCACCAGGAAGGGGTGGCTCAAAAATTAATAATATCCCGGTCTATGATACAATTGATGAGGTAATGGATCTAAAGCCTGATGCAACAATGGTATCTGTTCCGGCACCGTTTGTTAAGGATGCAGCACTTGAGGCAATAGATCATGGAATAAAATTTATATATATATTAACGGAACATGTGCCAGTCCAGGATACAATGGAGATTGTAAACCAGGCCAGAAGGAAGAACATATTCATGATAGGCCCAAACGGTCCTGGAATAACAGTCGTTGGCGAATCAAAGATCGGCATAATGCCAAACAATATATTCAGAAAGGGCAGGGTTGCTGTTGCATCAAGAAGTGGAACATTAACCTATGAGATTGTAAATGCAATAACACAGGCCGGCCTTGGTGAGAGCACCGTCATAGGTCTTGGCGGCGATCCAATAGTTGGCACAACATTTACGGAGGTCGTGAGGATATTTAATGAGGATCCTGAGACAGATATGATCGTCATGGTTGGCGAGATCGGTGGCAGCGAGGAGGAGCGCGCGGCATCTTATGTAAAGGAGCATGTAAAAAAGAAGGTTGTTGGATATATAACCGGAAGGAGTGCACCACCAGGAAAAAGAATGGGCCATGCTGGCGCAATTATAGAGAAGGGTGCAGGCACAGCAGAATCAAAGATAAGGGCATTTGAGTCCGCAGGTATAAAGGTCGCAGAGTATCCATACCAGATACCGGATCTATTAAAACAATGAAAAGGTTAAATAACTTTTTTAATATTATTATATATCATGAAACCGCATATAAATAAAAACAGGCTTGAGGAATATGTAATAGAAAATCCATCCTTTAAATTATATGAAAAAAATGATTATATAGAGCTGCATTTTTTCCCAAATACACCTGAGGCACAGGCGCATTTTCCTGATGGCGAGCAGGTGGAGCACGTCATGTACGGCGAGATAATAGATGATGACATATACTTCTATAAATTTGAAACAAACAGCAGCCTTGGTAAGACCGAGACTGAGATACTGGATGATGATCCCATAATGGAATGGCTAAAATACATATAAATATATAATGGAAATAATATAATTAATCGTCTATCAGCGAATTACCTGTATTCCCTTATAATATATAAACATTTTTTGATTTTTTAGAGATAATATCTTTAATAAAGAATTCGTCATTTGATATTTTTATTTTTAATCATTTTCTTTTATCCTTAAGAAAAATATTTAAAACGTGGTGTAAATATACTAACCGATAAAAAATGTCAGAAACAGATATAAACCTCCTGATTGGCGGCCCGCAGGGTGGAGGTATAGACAGCGCGGCAAATATGATAAGCAGGGCCTTTGCACTTGCTGGTTATAATGTTTTTGGTGTCAGGGAATATCACTCAAATATAAAGGGCAGGCATAGCTATATACACTACAGGATCATGAAGGAAAGGCCAAGATCGCTTAAATATCCAGTTGACTTCATGGTTGCACTTGACCCGGATACAGTTTTTGAGCACATGGATAATGTTGGCAATGGCACAAAGGTCATCTATGATTCATCATTCGATTCCTTCGAGTTAAAGAATGCAAGGATGATGAACCATGACACGATGTCCAGGGTTAGATCAATACTTGAGGAGGCATCCCTAACACCGGATATGAAGGGAATCTCGGCATATTTAAAATCAAAGGGCGCCGAGATATATTCAATACCATTTGAAAAATTAATAACACAGAACAGTGTTGATGGTCCGGCAACACGTTATTATAACACACTTGGAGCGGCAATAACTGTTGCCATGCTGGGCCTTGATGAGGATCATATGGATGATGGTATTAGATACGCATTCCGTGGCAAGGACAAGGTTATAGAAACAAACCTGAAGGTTGTAAAATCTGGATACGACTATGTAAAATCATTAAATCTAAAGATAGATAATCTTGAGGTTTTTGAGAGGAAGCCAAGGTTAATGCTCAGCGGCAATGACGCCGTTACAATAGGAAAGCTGATGGGCGGCCTCAGATTTCAGACCTATTATCCAATAACACCTGCAAGCGACGAGAGCACGCTGCTTGAGGCTCATGAGGATGTAAAATTATTATCAAGGGAAAATGAAAAATTAAAGAGTGCAGGCGTCGTTGTTGTTCAAACTGAGGATGAGCTTGCTGCTGTTAACATGGCAAACGGTGCTGCCCTAACAGGTACAAGATCTGCAACAGCCACGTCCGGACCTGGATTTTCTTTAATGGCAGAGGGTATTTCATTCGCCGGAATGACTGAGATACCGGTTGTTGTTACATTTTACCAGCGCGGTGGTCCATCAACAGGCTTACCTACAAGGAATGGCCAGGCGGATCTCCTGTTTGCACTGAACACTGGCCATGGTGAATTCCCAAGGATAGTCATTTCCTCAGGAGATGTTGAGGAATGCATATACGATGCAATGAAGGCATTAAATTATGCACAGAGATACCAGATGCCTGTAATACACGTCATAGATAAAAACCTTGCAAACACAATGGATTTAATACCGACAGTAGATCCAAAAAGGGTCAAATTGATTAAATCCGAGATCAGCAATGAAAAATTAATAAAAAGATACATGCTTGATACATCAAATGGCATATCACCAATGGGCGTCTTTGGAAGGAACATATTCTGGATGACCGGAGATGAGCACGACGAGCTTGGCCATGTAACAGAGGATCCTTTCATAAGGGACAGAATGATGGAGAAGAGAATGAAAAAACTTGAAACCGCAGATGCAGAGATACCGCTTGAGGACAAGGCAATCCTTTTCGGTGATGAGAACGCTGATATAACATATGTAACATGGGGAAGCCAGAAGGGGCCGATACTTGATGCAATAGAGGAATTAAAGAAGGATGGAATAAATGCCAATCTGCTTTACATAAAGATGTTTGAACCGTTTCCATCTGAATTTGTGAAAAAGGTTCTCGGCAGGGCAAGGCTTATTATAAACGTGGAGAGCAACATGACAGCACAGGCTGCAAAGGTAATAAGAATGAACACAGGTATAGAAATAGAGAATAATATATTAAAATACAACGGCAGGCACATGACGCTTGACGAAATTTTGAAGGCCACGAAGGATATTATTAAAAAGAATGGATATATGGTGGTGCTTAACAATGGCTCATAATTTTAGGAATGATATAACAATAGATTGGTGCCCGGGATGTGGCGATTTCGCCATATTAACGGCACTGACAAACGCGCTTGGTGAGTTAAATTTAGATCCAACAGAGGTTGTTGCGATCTCTGGCATAGGCTGCTCTGGAAAAACACCGCATTATTTAAATATTGCAGGTGCACATACACTTCATGGCAGGGCAATACCTTATGCCGTTGGTGTAAAATTATCAAATCCAAAATTAAAGGTGTTGACAATAGGTGGTGATGGCGATCTTCTTGGCATAGGTGCAGGTCACTTTGTTGCCGAGGGCAGGAGGAATTCCGGCATCGTTGTAATAATGTTTGACAATGGTGTCTATGGATTAACAAAGGGTCAGGCAGCGCCGACACTGCCGTTCGGTGAGAAAACAAAGAGCCTTGCAAGACCAAACATTATGGGAAAGATAAATCCTGTTGGCCTTGCACTTACCAGCGGGTACACTTTTGTTGCCAGGGCATTTTCATCAGAGATAAGACAGCTAACTGAAATAATTAAAAAGGCATTAAATCACAATGGCTCGGCATTTATAGATGTGCTGCAGCCATGCCCTACATACAATGATGTAAACACACTTGACTGGTACAGGAAGCGTGTTTACAAGCTTGAAAATGACAAATCCTGGGACCCTGTAATTAACAGCGATGATGAGCTTGAAGCAAAGTTCATAAGGTCATATGAGAAATCCATGGAATGGGGAGACAAAATACCAATAGGTATATTCCTTGAGAACAGAACAATTCCATCGTACCCTGAAAGATTAAAGGATATAGTTCCACAGTACTTTGAGAATCCACCGGCACTTCAGGAGGTCTCCGATGCTGATGGTTATACAATAGTTGATCCAATTGCAACCTTTGTTGATAAAAATATAGAATAAAATTATTCCTTTTTACTATTTTTCATCTTTTCTAAATAATCCTTTAAAAATTTTACATCGTCATTTATATATTTTTCATCTTCCTGAACCCAGAGAAAGCCACCTGCGGAATCAACAATCTTTCCCTTTAATTTTAAGTCCTTGACCAGCGGCTTCCAGTTAAATGGTATCTTGGATGTGACGAGCATGTACATTTTACCGCTGTTTCTTATATGTATCTTTCCCCAGAAGAGGTCACCAACGCGGTAATCTATTTCCCTTGCAAATGGCTTCCCGCCCGGTCTTTCAGATACAGGCTTCTCCTCACCAAGCTCTGCTTCATCTATTTTCATGAGATACCACGCTCCGCAAGGTATTTCTTTGCCAGTTTGCCAAGGCCAAGCTCGTCAGGTGTGTATCCAAAGGAAAGACCTATTAATTGTGATATGTATATTGCTGGCAGTGTCCAGTCCTGGTTGAAGTGATCTTTTATTTTTAGCTGTGTTACATCGAGCTGCAGATGGCACAATGAGCACGGATGTACAAGAATCTCTGCACCGTTGTTTTTTGCAGAGCTCAAAACGTTGTTTGCAAGCTTGAGTCCGGCATCGGGATTGCTGCCCATTAATGGAAAACCACAGCATGCAGTGGCCATCTGGAATGCAACCGGCTCTGCGCCTGTTGCCGCAACGAGATCCATGACACTATGCGGGCTGAACGGTGATTCAAAGCCCATGACCCTGTATGGCCTTAGAAGCTGGCAGCCATAGTATGTTCCAACCTTTATGCCCTTTAATGGTCTTTTTACATGCTTTTTTATATTATCTATGCCGACATCCCTTATTAAAACCCATATGAAATGCTCCGCTGAAACGCCACCCTCGTAATCTATATTTGCACGCTCAAGCCTTTCGTCTACCTTTTCCCTTAAAACAGTATCATTGTTATACTTGTCAAGTGCTATTCTATGGCTGTTTAGGCAGACACTGCATGGTGTTGCCATCTTTTCAAGGCCCATCTTCTTTACATTGTTGAGATTTCTCAGATTTAATGCTGTGTGTATCTCCTCACTGCGATCATCCATGAAACCGCCGCCACAGCAGTTCCAGTCATCAACCTCCATCAGTTCAAGATCAAGATCCTTCGCTATGAGCTGCGTTGCTATATCTATATCCTTTGCTATACCGTGTGATGCACATCCTGGATAGTAAGCAACCTTCATTTTTATTCCTCCATAATCTTCTTTATTTCATCAATACGTTTCACATTATTATCTTTTGAAAATGCGTACTTTAATTTTCCCTCCTCAAACATGTATTTCATATCCCTCATTGCCTCGGTTATACCAAACGTTTTAAGATAAAGTGATGATTCCTTTATTTTTCCTGTTTCGGCTATTGACTCACTTACAGCATCATCATGCTTCTTTGCCATTACAGTAACAGGTGTGTCCTTTTTAAAATCATTAACATAGGCCTTTGTCTTCTTTATTGCTATAACAGGCTCGATATCCCTTGGGCAGACCTCATAGCACATGTAGCATGATGTACAGCGCCATGCACTGTCCATTAGTATATTTATTCTTTCATCCCTTATTGTATCCCTGGAATCTGCCAGGAATCTGTATCCCTTGGCATGTGCGGCAGGGCCCAGGAAGTTTTCATCTATGCGAACAGATGGGCATGCGGAAACGCAGAGGCCGCACCATATACACTGTGCAAACTTCCAGACCTCTTTTTGATCCTCTGGAGTCATCCTTGGCTCGAAGTCGCCCTTCAAAACCTCGTCATCAGCGTACAGTCTTGGCTTTACCCTGTGCATTCTGTCATAGAACTCATCTATATCCGGTATTAAATCACGCTCGGTTTCGAAATAGCCCATTGGCTGCAATGTAACCTCATTTTTTTCATCTGCTATATCCAGTGCAAGCGTCTTGCATGCCAGCCTGGGCTCACCATTTATTATCATGCTGCAGCTTCCGCAGACGGCCATATGGCATGCAGCACGGTATGATAATGATGGATCCTGCTCTGTCTTTATTCTTCTTAAAACCTCGGTCATCTGTGTGTATCTATCAACCTTGACCTTATATGACTGCCAGGATTCACCATTAGCCTTTGAATACTTTCTTATTTTTACTGTTATTTCTTTTTCCTCAACCATTTTAATACACCCTAACCTCAGGCTTCCACCTGGTCATCTTGACCGGCTTGTAATCTATCCTAACATCCTCATTTGATAGATATGATATTGTGTGCTTTAACCAGCTATCATCGTTTCTGTCAGGAAAATCTGTTCTGTAATGCGCACCACGGGATTCCTTTCTGTTTAGGGCGCTCTCGGCTATAACATATGCAACATCAAGCATGTTTCTAAGCTCAAGGGCATTGAAGAATTCGGTATTATAGTTATTGCTTTTATCTGTTACGTATAATGATTCGGCACGCTTTCTTAAGGATTTTATGTCAGAGACGGCCTTTGAAAGCTTTTTCTCATCACGGAATATGCCAACATTGTCCCACATTGTTTCCCTTAAATCGTTTAGTATCGATCCAAAGTGCTCGCCTGTCTCCCTCTTAACGTATTTATATGCATCATCCAGTGATTTTTCAGGATTTAAATCCGGGATGTCATGCTCCTTCTTTAGGAATTCCACAACATTTTTGCCTGTCTCCCTACCATAAACCAGCGTTTCAAGAAGGGAGTTTGAACCAAGACGGTTGGCACCATGAACTGATACACAGGCAGCCTCTCCGGCCGCAAATAATCCCGGAAGTGGTGATGCACCTGTTATATCAACATCTATGCCGCCCATGAAGTAATGCTGGGCCGGCCTTACAGGAATCATCTCCTCTGTTGCATCCACACCGGCAAATGTCTTTGCAGCCTCATAGGCAAGGCTTAATCTTTCTATTATATAATCCCTGCCAAGATGTGTTAGATCAAGACCAAGATAGCCTCCAGGAAATCCACGGCCCTCGTTTATTTCTATGGTCATTGACCTTGAAACAATGTCCCTTGGTGCAAGATCAAACTTATGCGGTGCGTATTTCTCCATAAACCTTTCATTTTTATTGTTTCTTAGTATGCCACCCTCGGCCCTGGCGGCCTCACTTATCAATATATCAGATGGATAGAGACCTGTTGGATGGAACTGAACAAACTCAGGATCCTTTAACGGAACACCGGCCCTAAGCGCAATGCCATAGCCATCACCGGTGTTTATATAACTGTTTGTGCTGTGCTTGTATATCATACCAAGACCGCCTGATGCTATTATTATGGCTTTGGCAGTAAGATATATGGGCTCAAGTGAGCGCATTTTAAGTGCCACAAGACCTGCGGCCTTCTTCTCCTTTAATAGATCTATTACATACCATTCATTGTAGAAATCTATGTTAAAACCAGATGCCCTTTCATAAAGCGTATGAAGAAGGGCCATGCCTGTTTTATCACCAACAAACCTCGTTCTTGGATATGTCTGGCCGCCAAAGTATCTTAATGCTATCCTGCCGTCAGGCTGCCTGTTAAACGGTGCACCCCAGGAATCAAGGGTTCTTACTATTTCTCCAGATTTTGATGATAATAGCTCTGCAGCATCCTGATCTACTAAATAATCACCGCCCTTTATCTCATCATAGCTCATGTAATCTGGATCGTCATTTGGATCAGAGTTTCCTGGAATGTATGCTGCTATACCACCCTCTGCGGCTGATGAATGCGACCTTGTTGGAAAAACCTTTGAAACAACTGCAACGCTATAGCCGGCGGATGCAATCTCATTTGCGGCCATGAGACCGGCAAGGCCTGCACCCATTATAACTGCGTCATACTTCATCTTTTCCATTACTTTCGCCCCTTTAAAATAAATATTTATTGATTTTTTGCAAAATAATCATCGGCTATTGCACTGTTCTTTTTAACAGATTCAACGCTTTTCTTCCATGCCTCGAGCTCATCTTCATTGAATTTTAGATCGTATATCTTTTCAACACCATTTTTGCCAATCTTAATTGGAACGCCTATGAAGAGATTATTTACCAGATATGTCTTTGAATGCTCGCCTGTTATGTAAGCCGCGCACGGTATCACGCGCTTGCGGTCATTTACTATTGATTCAACCATTACCGCTATTGATATGCCCGGTGCATAGAATGCGGATCCGGTCTTGTAAAGGTTGACAATCTCACCGCCGCCGAATCTTGTCCTTTTTACTATCTCATCTATTTTTTCCCTTGGCAAAAGATCCTCTATTGGTATTCCAGAGACATTTGAATATCTTATAAATGGTACCATGTCGTCCCCATGGCCGCCTATAACGAATGCATTTACATCCTCAAACGATACGTTTAGCTCCTGTGCAAGGAATGTTCTGAACCTTGTGCTGTCCAGTGAGCCACCAAGGCCAATTATTCTTTCAGGGCTTATTCCTGATGCCTTGTATATTGCATATGCCATGATATCAGCAGGGTTTGTTACAACAACGATCTTTGATTCCGGTGAGTATTTTTTTATGGCCTCGCCCACAGATTTCATTATGCCTATGTTCTTTAAAAGCAGGTCATCCCTGCTCATTCCGGGCTTTCTTGCAAGGCCTGCCGTAACAACTATGACGTCTGAGCCCTTCATCTCAGCATACTTTGATTCATCTGCAGTGCAGAATCCCTTTATATCAAGATCATAGCCCCAATGGGGTGCACCTTCAAGGATATCAAGTGCCTTGCCCTCTGCAAGGCCATCAACAATATCGAAAATGTATATATCACCTGTCTGCCTGATAGCAAGCGTCTGTGCAACAGTAGCACCAACAGCGCCTGCACCTATAACTGAGATTTTGCTTCTTGCCATGACTAAATATTAAACGGTAAATTAAAAATCTTTTTATTAGCTAATTTATTTTTTTGACATATATCCTCGGCGTTATGATGAAATTTTTGAATGTATATGAATTTGAGTTGCCTATTAGAATTATTGTGAACATATCTATATTGTATGATAAAAAGTTTTTTATATTAGTGATTGTAATGGATTCATTTTCCCTGTAGGCATTTCTAATTACAGCAACAGGCGTTTCAGGCTTTCTATATTTTATTAAAAGATCGTGCAGCTTTAATATAAGCTCCTTTCTTCTACGACTCCTTGGATTGTATACTGCAAGGGCAAAATCGCCGAGTAATGCATATTCTATTCTTTTTATTATTGTCTCTCCAGGGGTTATTATATCACTGAGGCTTACAACAGCAAAATCATTCATCAAAGGTGCACCAACCAAGGATGCTGCAGCGTTTAAAGCAGATACCCCTGGTATGACCTCAATATTTAAATCAATGTTCCTTGAGGATAGTATTTCAAGCACAATGCCGGCCATGCCGTATATTCCGGAATCACCACTTGATACAAGCGAAACCTTTTTCTCCATTGAGAGTTCAATGGCCCTCTCCGCCCTTTCAATCTCACTGGAAACGTCGTTTGATATAACATATTTCTCCCTTAAAAGATCCTTTATAAGATTAATATAATATGAATAACCAACGACAACGTCCGAGTCCTTTATTGCATTCAATGCCCTTAAAGTCATATTTTCGATGCTGCCTGGCCCTATCCCGATGATGTACAATTTCCCTGTCATTTCCTGCCACCCGGCCTTTTTTCCGCCATTTTCCAGTCCTTTTTAAAAGTCCTTTTTAATAGCGATTTGTATTTATAACTTTTAAATATGAGACCGACCTCCCTGTTGTTGTTTAGACTGGCCTTTGTGAAGTTCTGGGAGCCTATGAATCCATACTTTGAGACCATCATCTTTGCATGCATGTAAATCTTATTTTTTGGCATGTACCTTATCCTGACACCGGCATCCCTTAATCTTAAAGAATTTCTGTAATCTGTTTCTGAAAGTGTGTCAGGCAGTATTATTTTTAATTTTTTACCCTTTTTTATCATTGCGTTTAAAATCTTTTCATCGTCTCCAAGCTCCTCACTTTCTATAAGTATCTTCCTGCTGTTCTCTATAAAAGATAGTATTGCATCTTCTGATCCAGGAGAGACAACGAGAGAGTCAGAATCACCGGCCATTTTATCATTCCAGTCCGCATCGAAGATTTTTTCAAGATTTTTTCTTATTGACCTGGTCTTTTCTATTATTATGTACTCACGGTTTCTTGAAAAAGCAGCCTCCGTGAGATTGGCCGTGCCTATCATAAAATATTTCTCATTAAATAGATACTTTGCATGGTCAAAGGATGAATCCGTTTCAAATCTTTTTGGCGCCTTTTTTACGGCAGCACCTGTCTTTAACAGATTTTCAAGCTCGTTTTCTGCATTACTGTCACCGCATGGCCTGCCATCAATGATGATTTTTACATCAAGGCCCCTGGAAACAAGCTCTTTTATCTCGGAGAGTATCCTTTGGTCATCTATTAGATAAAAGTTCATGTAAAGCCTCTTTTTCGAGGATCTTATTATATCTATAACTGGTGATAGAGTATCCTCAGGTTCCCTATAAATCATGTTATGGTATGCAATACTTTTATAAAATATATTTTGAAATTGAAAGTTTTATATACAGATTTTGGATAAATATCAGATGATCTATCCATCCTATCTTGAACCATATCAGGGCTACATAACGTTGGTTCTGGTCTTTGTCGATGGCCTGTTATTCGGCATGGTTGCAAAAAAGGCCATTGTTGCAGTTGTCTTGCTGGTCGTTGCATTGATTATAGCATCATTTATAGATTTATCGTTTATACCACATATAAGCGCCGCTGATGTAATATCAAATGTGACAAAATATGCATCAACCTATGCCTCAGATCTGCACCTGCAATCTTTAACAATAACGTTCTTTTTGATTGTTTTTATCATAGGCCTTGGCATAGGAATATGGAAGGGATAACAATAACTTTATTATTTATTAAAAAATTTTAGGTTATGAGGAATGTTCTAATAGCAGGTACTGGTTATCTTGGTGAATCCATAGCATACGATTTCCTGCGCCATGGCTTTCATGTAACAGTAAACTCAAGAAACGAAAAAAAGCTGGATGATATAAAAAATAGATTATCAGCCTACGGTTCAATAGACCACATAGCAATGGAATTAAAAGATATGGAAAGCTGCAAGAATTTAATGGATGAAATGCATAAAAGGCATGGAAGCATCTTTGGATTAATAGTTTCTGTTGGCGGTTACGTTGAGGATAGCATAGAAGATCCAACAGGTCTTGACGTTATGATAAACAATCATTTGAAGATACCTGTCTACCTTGCATCTGCTGCATTAAAATACATGGAACACGGCTCATCAATAATGTTTATATCAAACTCAACCGCTGATCGCAAGAGTAATTTAAGGACGTTTTCTTACACAATATCAAAGTATGCCCTTAATAAGGCTGTAAAGATTGCTGCTGTTAACCTTATAAACAAGGGCATAAGGGTAAATGCAGTTGCGCCTGATTACATAATAGAAAGCTTTGAACCTAACAGGGACTATCATGCTATGCATAAGTACGGAAAACCGGAAACGCCGGTTGAGGATATTTCAAGGGTTGTTTATGACATCATGGCTGAAAATGACTGGATCAATGGAGAGATCATAGCCGTGGATGGCGGCCACAGCCTGCTTTAGATTTACATGATTAATGATGAAATAATAGGATGCACGAAATGCGATAGATTAATAAAATACAGGGAATTTGTTGAAAAACATAAAAAATACAACGAGGAATACTGGTCAAGGCCAATAACCGGATATGGAGACATAAATGGAAGACTGCTTATAATAGGCCTGGCACCGGCGGCGCATGGCGGAAACAGAACCGGCAGGATATTCACGGGCGATAAAAGCTCTGACTTTCTTGTTTCATCGCTTTACTCTGCAGGCATAACAAACCAGCCCGAATCAAGGAGCAGGGACGATGGATTAATCTACATTGATTCTTATATAACACTGGCTCTTAAGTGCGCACCGCCTGAAAATAAACCTTTGAAGTGCGAATTAAAAAACTGCTCAGTTTTTTTATTCAATGAAATAAGATCCATGGTTAATCTAAGGGCCGTTCTTGTACTTGGAAGAATAGCATTTGATTCATATATTAATTATTTAAAGACTGAGAATGTAGATACAAAAAATATAAAGTTCAAAAATTTTGCTTATTATGATATAAACAATATAAGATTATACTGTTCATACCACCCAAGCCCAAGAAATGTGAACACTGGTTTATTAAAAAAAGATGATTTTGTAAATTTTTTGATCTCAATAAGGTCTTATATAAATGGGAACATTTAATATTAAAAAAAACATTTAAGATTATGATCGATGATATGTACACAGAGGTACATTCAAAAAAGGTGCATTACATAGAGTCAGGAAATGGCAAACCCTTCCTGCTTTTTCATGGGGCCAGATTCAATGCCAGAACCTGGGAGGAAACAGGAACAATAGATGCCTTATCAGGCGCAGGCTTCAGGGCAATATCCGTTGATTTTCCAGGTTTTGGGAAGTCCGATAGATCCGATCAAAACCTTCCAGATTTTATAAATGAATTTATAGATGCAATGGGTCTTGAAAAGCCGATCGTGCTTGGTGCATCCATGGGCGGTGAGGCGGTTCTTGGTTTCTCTGTAAAGTATGAAAACTACTCCGGAATTGTCCTTGTTGGTGCTGTCGGAGTTTCACAGTATGAAAATGAGCTAAACAAGATATCAGGGAAGCCATTCCTTCTCATCTGGGGTAAGAACGACATGGTATCATCACCCGCAAATTACCAGATGTTAATGAAGTACAATAAAGATGCGAAGTTTATAAACGTTGGATACCAGCATGCATGCTACCTTGATGATAATAAATCCTTCAACAATGAGATCGTGAATTTTGCAAAATCGTTATAAAATTAATTATTTTCTTCCAAGAAGATTTTTGCCGATTAATGGAACGTATATCGTCTGTGCTATTATTGTTATAAGAACCACAAATGATACTGAGACATATATTAATGGCCCGTATTTTATTAATATATTTATATCATCATCAAGGCCAACAACGTATGGAACCGTGGATAATACAATTGGAACTATACCCCTTGGCCCAACAAGTGACATAAATGTCTTTGTTTTATTATTAAATCTGATTAATTCCCTTTTGAAATTGAATATGCTCAATGATGAGAAAACCGCTGCCGGCCTTACCAGAAACATCACCAGTAATGATAATATAATGCCAAGTAAAATGTAATTTTCCATTTCCCTTAATGTAAGTATGCTTCCCAAGAGTATGAATATTATGGACTGGGCCATAAATGAGAGATTTTCATTAAAGCTCATCTCCCTGCTCCAGAATATGCTCTTGTCCGAGTAATTTCCGACAATTGCACCGGTGGCTATTATTGCCGGAAACGGCGTTATATTAAATGCCGTGAGTGATGTAAATTCAAAAAGCACTATTCCCAGCGTTAATGCTATAATAAAATTTTCAAAATTAAAATATTTATTTAAATATATTATTATAAAGCCCAGCGCTATGCCTATTAAGGCCGGTATGGCCATCTGCAGAATCATGAACACAACAGAACCAAGGATCAAACCGATATGCGATGAAAAAAGCGTAAAAAATGAAACATAACTTGATTCAGGTGCTATTAATGCTATGCCAACATCAAGAAGTATTATTCCAAGTGGATCATTGAACAGGCTCTCGCCTATTAATGTGCCTGAAACGTCCTCACGCATGGATATTCTTCTAAAGGTTGGTATAAGGGACGCCGGATCTGTTGGTGATATTATTGCACCAAACAGAAATCCTATTCTGAAGGGAACGCCTGTTATTAATGAGAATATCACACCTGCACCTATGGCAGTAATAACCATGCCTATGGTATCAAGTGCGGCTATATCATATAAATATCTTCTTATGATCCTTGGATTTATATTATGCGATTCATAGTAAAGTATTATCACCAGGCCCAGTATGCCAATGCCGACTGTTCCAAATGATGATAAAAGGAACAGGGCAAATGATTGGTTAATAAAGCCAAGGATGGGCCCGAAGACTATACCAAAGAGCATTAGCACTGGAATATAAACTATTGAAACCTTCCTTGAAAGCGGTATCGCAAAGGCTGCTATTATCAGTATAAAGCTTATCTGGTAATACTCATACGTTATATCTGAAATCATCGTTCATCATTGATTTTGGAAGTTTCCTCTTATGCTGTGATCTTATATACATGTCATAAACCATTTTATATCTATCATCAAGTATTCCGGTCTTTTTTTCGAAAAGATCCTTTAATATCGAGTCCAGTTCCTCATAGCCCATCCCAAGCTCATCCTCATCGTACTGATCGCTCCAAAGACCTGCGGATGGCTTCTTCCTTATTATTGATTCAGGAACTTTTAGATATGAGGCAAGCTCACGCACATCGCTCTTGTAGAGATGCTCTATCGGCTCAAGATCGCATGCACTATCACCGTACTTTGTGAAGTAGCCTATTAAATACTCCGTTCTATTCGTTGTTCCAACAACAAGGCCATTAAGCAGGTTTGCGTTGTAGTATAATATAACTGACCTTACCCTTGATCTTATATTGCCCTCGTATTTTTTATCTTTTATTCCAAGGGTTGATTTGTATCCATTAACAATGTTCTCTATGTTTATTTCATTTATCTTTACACCTGTAGATCCTTCCAGGGATCTTATATCATCGAAGTCTGCACTCCTTGTAAATCTATCAGGCATGAAAAATGCATGTATTCTATCTTTATCTATTGCCTTTGATAGTATTGTGAGTACAAGTGCACTGTCTATGCCTGAGCTTACACCAATAACAGCGTTCTTACCATTCAATTCCTGTCGCAGAAAATCTGATATACTTTTAAAAACACCATCTAGTCTCTCCACCATTCATTAATATTTTTAATTAGATAAATATTTGTCATAAAATCACAACAAACTTTATGATTGTATTTTTATTTACCTCATTATTGATCTCAAAAAAGTCCCCTATTGTTGTATCGGAGCAGCTTATAAATTCTCTGATGGGCTATGCGGGCCTGTTCTTTGTTATAAGATTTATAGGTCTGCAGGAGTGGGGATTTCTCAGCTTCGGACTTGCATTTGTCGGCCTATTTTCCATAGTCACCGATCTTGGCTATGGCACGGTCTTTATTAGAGAGATCTCCGGTAATAACAGTGAAAAAGAGGAAAAGGTGTTAAATGGCACCTTTCTTTTAATAAAGATTGTTTTATCCTTTATCGCTGTTTTGCTGGTTCTTTTATCATTATATGTCTGGGTTGATTTGCTGCACCATGGATTCCAGAGCAAGATAGAACTATACGCAATATTAATACTGATACCGTATCTGTTTTTTAACAGGGTAAACGACTTCACCAGAAACTATTACCAGGCAAAGATGAAGAGCGCAAGAATGGCGCTTCCAAGAATGCTTGAGGCAATTATAAGGAACTCAATATTTATAATCCTTGGCATATTTTATGCCTTTAGGATACCTGGCTATAATAATGTAAATGGTGCAATTGTACTTTCAGCTGCATACAGCCTTTCATATCTTGTTTATTTTATGATATCATATATTCTTGGAAGGCCATGGAATATAGGAAGGCCAAGCATGTCCATCTTTAAAAAATATTCAAGGATTGCATATCCACTGGCTCTCTCAGGAATTATAGGAACTGTAAGTGCAAACATAGACAAGGTTTTAATACAGTTCTACTGGCATGCTGTTGCAACCGGTGCATTTTATTCAATGCAGGTTTTTACAAAACCAATAATGTCTTTCTCTGGTGCAATATCCTTTCTTTTTATACCAATGCTCATGAAGACAAGATCTGAAGATCACAGAAGCTCAATACTTGGCTTTGAAAGAACGATATCGCTATTTATACTTCCCTTTGTAATTGCACTTATTGGCCTAAGGGTTTACTTTGTTAATCTTGTTTCCGCATCCTTAATACCATATTCTGATGTTCTGATCTTCCTTGTACTTGCCGCATATCTGAATGTTATAAACATGCCTTACAATTCCGGTTTAATTGCAAAGAATCATACAAAGACCATAGGCTTTCTAACAGCAACTGGAATAACAATAAATATAGTCCTTGATCTTATATTAATACCAAGATCGATATTTGGTTACAGATACCTATCACTTGGTGTTCTTGGTGGTGGGGTCAGCACCTTCGTTGCGGCTGCATACGAGGCAATCGGCTATAGAATAGCACTTGGCAGGCATGGCGTCACGCAGGACTTTGCAATATTTAAACAGATAGTCCCTGCAATGGTTCAGCTGCTTTTTATATACATGGTATTATTATTTATTAAGCCATACGATATATTGGTTTTTATACCCTTTTCACTTGCGTCCGTTATAATATTCCTGGGCATTTCAATAATAATAAAAGAGATAACGCTTTACCAGATAATAGATTTTATAAAGGCGCTGAATCCATTTTCAATTAAAAAGACCATGTACAATGAATGATTATATTTAAAAAAGTTAATATATCAATGATCAATGTGCTTTTTATGACTATATTTCAGGGTAGGGCCACAAGAAAACCATCAGGTGGAAAATTAAGACCGAATCATTCAAAGAGAAGATACGAGCTTGGAAGGGAGCCAACACTTACAAGGCTTGGAGACAGGGAACTCAGAAAGATCAGGTCTTACGGCGGAAACAGCAAGTTTGCGCTCTTGAGATGCGATTATGCAAACGTTTACAATCCAAAGGATAAAACCACAAGGAAGGTTAAGATAAACACTGTTAAGGAAAACAGTGCAGACCCACACTATGTCCAGAGGAATATAATGAACAGGGGAACAGTAATATCAACAGAGCTTGGTGATGCAAGAATAACATCAAGACCTGGTCAGGATGGCGTTATAAACGCAGTGCTGCTATGACACTTGTTCTTTACTCGCAGTATTTTAATCCAAACATTTCGAGAAGGCTTGGCCGGAGGATAAATAAAACTGCGGCCGTCAATTTTACAGATGAAAGGCTAAAAAACATACTTGATTCCATGAAATTGCAGTATGAGGTAAACGAGGGAAGATATCCGAGAATACCATATGAAACAACAAGGATCTATGTTATAGATGGAAATATTAAAAAAACATCACTGATAAAGATTATAGAGAAAAGATTAATGTGACCTCTTTTTCATGTAATACTGTAATGGATGCTTTACCTGCCTGCATAATGGATCATCATCCATAAAGCAGAGATGGTTTGACCTTAATGTATCGCATTTTGGCGGGGAGTATTCTGTCCCTGAGATCTTTCCTGTTAGATGGTTTACCTGATAGGTTGCACTGTTTTCATCAAAATCAGCCGTGCCGCTAAAAACCTTTACAATTTCATCATTTGGCATGCCTATGTGATGCAGAAACGTTGCCAGTGTAAGCCTTGCAAGATGTGCCGGATTTCCGCCATCGTTTATTTCGTTTATATATGCCTTGATGCATGGTGGAAAGTTCTCCCATCTTATTTTTCCAGATGGTGTGTATTTTCTTATGCTTTCTTTAAATTCACGCCTCATTGACTCTATTTTATTAATGTAATTGTTCATTGCCTTAATGGCCTGATCCTTATCTATTGAATTGTATATATTTAATAATCTTGAAACTATGTATTCACGCATTATGTTTGAAAATGTCTCTATGTCAAGATTTATATATCCATGGTCAAGACTTTGATATACCAGCCTGTATTTATATCCTGAGATCCTTTTATTATATGATGCAAAGAAGGAGAAGTCCATCTTATAATTATTTCCATTTATAAATACAGGTATGCCAAGATTCCTTATAAGATCTGGAAAGTCCTCATCCCTGGCAGTTTTCATTATATAGTTTTTAAATATGTCTCTCTGGTCTATTAAAAACCTTGACGTTAGCTGTGGTTCGTCTATGCATCTTAGAAACCATATCGCAATGGAAAGGCTCTTATTGTCATTTATCGCAAGCCGGTCCTCGTGCTTTATAAGGCTGTTTATGTATGCCTGTGCATTTATAACACAATTCCTATCGTCGATTTTATTTGAATTTATTATTTTTATTATATCGTCGTATTTTGATATAATATCAAAGTACATGCTGTTCATAGTTCTATTAAATCCCTCGGTGCTGTTGTTATTCTTGTATGGCCGGAATCAGTAACTATCACATCATCCTCTATTCTCACGCCGCCTGTTTCAGGTATGTATATTCCAGGCTCAACGGTAACGACCATGTTCCTTTTTAATATAAAATCATAGGAAGGCGAAAGCGCAGGATGATCGTGAACATCCATGCCGACGCCATGACCAAGGCTGTGTATGAATTTACCAGGGTATTTTTCATCAATGATGGATCTTGCTATGGCATCTATATCACGGCCGTTCTTTCCAGCCTTTATTGCATCCATGCTTTTTTGCTGAGCCTCCTTTACAGTTTCATAGATGTCACGCTGCTCCTGTGATGCCCTTCCAAAAACCATTGTTCTTGTTACATCTGAACAGTATCTGTTATAGAGGGCACCGTAGTCTATAAGCACAAAATCACCTGGCCTTAGCCTTTTATTCCCTGGAGAATAATGGGGTATTGCCGAGTTTTTCCCAAAGGCAACTATTGTATTAAATGATGGGCCTGTGGCGCCAAGCTTCATCATGGAGTATGCAACCTCGCTGGCAAGTTCGCTTTCTGTTATGCCTTCCTTTATCTTTTTTATTGCATCCTGAAGTGCATCACTTGCTATTTTGGCCGCATTTTTTATCTTCTCAAGTTCCTCAGGTTCCTTTATCTTTCTTGCCTCCAGAATTGATTCAGAAACATCAATGAAATCCTTATCAGGTATCATCCTCATTAGATCCCTGTAAAGGCTTAGCGTCATGCTTGAATAGTTTATTCCAATGCTGTCGAAGTTTTTCGTTTCGTTTCTTATGATATCCTCCATCTCACTTCTTTTATTAAATATAAGTGTTTCTATACCGGTTTCACTGGCAGCGGATTCCTCAAGCTTTGATGTTACTATTTTTATGCTATCCCTTGTAACAATTAATGCGGAATTCTCAAAGATTCCGCTTCTTGCACCTGTCAGATAGAAAAACGTTTTATCAATGCTTTCCTCACCGCCATTGAATATGATTATTGCATCTGCCCTTCTTGTATAATCAAAAATCTTTTTATAATCCATGATATGTAAGATTAAATTACAATATAATTATTTTGATACGTATGAAACAAGCCTTGCTATGTAATTGCATATATCTGATATGTATCTCTCATCATCTTCATTAAATGCAGATTTTTTATCAGAGTCTATATCTATTTCTCCTATGATCTTATTATCGTATTCTATTGGCACAACAAGCTCGGAGTTTGTTTCCGGGAAGCATGCAAGATAATCGTTGTTTGATTTAACATCGCCCTCGTTTATTATCATTCTTTTTGTAACTGCAAGGCTGCAAAGACCTGATCCAAGATTTATGATCTCATGCTCTGTTCTTTTCCCGGAGTATGAAATCAATGAAAGGTTTCCATTATTAACAACGTAAACTCCAACCCAGTTGTACTTTTCATTCTCTGATCTTAAATAACTGCACAGATCGTTTAAATAATCCCTTATCTTTAAGTATAAATTCTCTTCAAGTATGGCCATGGGAATATATATAATATGAATATTTATTCTTTGGGTATCGGCTTTCCATGCGGGCACTTTTCAGGGCTGCCCAGGCTTTTGAGAACGTGCCTCATGGATTCCGGCTCCATCAGATAATCTATTTTTTCCGCCTGCAGGCAAGCATCCTCTGTTGAAACACCGCTCATCGATAACAATGTTTCATAGGTTCTGTGGGCCAGCATGATCTTTGAATATTCATTATTACCGTTATCGGTAAGAATTATCATACCATGCTCCTTCTTTATAAGACCCTTGCGCTCCAATCTTTCAAGGAGCTCTATTGCCGTTGGTGGTTTTATGTTAAGCCCAACCGCCAGATCCGATAATCTTGGTGGAAAACTTCCGGAAAGCTCCTTTATCTTTACAATACAGTCCCTTTCCTTCTTTGTTATCTCCATAATTTAGTATCATGCTAAAATATATAAAGTTTCATAATTTTGGGTTGTTCTCACGGACATCGTATATAAACTCCCTTGGCAGGCCCCTGCTGACGAGAAACTCTGCATTTGGTATTATCTCCTTCTCTATTGCTATGTTTATTATCTCACCAAGGCTTTTATAGTATGGGCCGAGCATCCATGGTGGTATATCAAAGTAATTGCTCATTTTATTTGGCACGGCATTTCTTAATGTTTTGTTTAATATCTCTGCAACCCTTTCATTGTAATACCATTTCTGTGATTTGGTGTTTAAACTCCTTGATATGTATACCTTCCATTCTATTCCGTATTTTATCTCCTTGCCTATGAAAAGTGCACTGCCTCCAAAATCGTCTATAACCGTTTTTGGTGGCTCCTCCTCTATTCCTGTTAATGCATTTATAACCTTTAAAGAATACCTGTTGTAAAATGATATCCTTTCACCTATCTGTTTTTCAAGATCCTCCTTTTCAGAATCCGTTAAATTGTTGTCGTTCTCCAGGGCCTGCGATATGGAAAGACAAAGTTCTATGGCCCTTTTCATATCATATGGTGTACTGTTTATCAATCTCATATAATAATAGAATCTCTCAAGAGACATTAAAGTAATAAATGAATGACAATATATAACATTATCGCTTTGTATACTGGAACGCATATTTTTTATAAATATCAAAGCCTGGTTTAAAAAAGATAAAGTATAATAATTGCATTTTTAAGATGTGAAGCCCCAGTATAAACTGATATATGACCTGCTCCGTGATAGGTGGTATTTAATAATCATGGTTTTAATCTCTGGCATATTATCATCGTATCTAACAATACTTGTACCTGTCTTTATAGGTGACGCAATAGACAGTGTTCCAAGGTATTATAAAATATTTGATTATATAATATTAATATTAATTGTGTCTTTATTATCATCTTTATTTGGCTTTATACTTGAATACTATTCAAGCAAGACCGGAAACATATTTGCCAGGAGAATAAGAGACATGTCTTTTAAAAGGGTTCTTTCAAACAGCTATGATAAACTGGAAAATCAGGATTCCGGTGATTTACTATCAAGGATTACCATGGATGTGGATGCATCGAGGCGTTTTGTAACCATAAGCATATCAAATCTTTTTAGCACAACTATCCTTCTTTTCATAGCATTATATGAGCTGACAAGAATATATTATTTGTTCTCAATAATCTTTTTAATTGTAATGGTACCAACGATATATCTAACATTTAAAATGCAGAGGATGCAGCGCGGCTACTGGCGTTCATTAAGAAAAAAGTATGGCAATATGAACAGCAAGATCGGTGAAAATATATCAGGCATGCGTGTTGTGAGATCATTCAATGCAGAGGATTTTGAGATTAAAAGTTTTAAGGATAAAACCCAGGACTATTTTTCAGATTATGTTGGCATAGCCGCTGTTAGATCATTTTATACACCACTTCTGGCCGCAATAATAAGCATATCAATAGGATTTATAATAATTACCAGTGGCATATCATCTGCCGCAGGAATACCAATAGGTTCGATAGTTGCGGCAATAAACATATTCACACTTGTACTGCGGCCTGTAAGATTTTACGGCAGGTACATATCATTCTATGAGAATGGCATGGCCAGCCTGGAGAGGCTTTCAGAGATTGATTATAACAATGAAAACTATTCAAAAAAGGAGCCCACCGGCTATGATATAATAATAGAGAACTTGTCATTTTTTAGAAATAATAAAAAGATAATTAATAATATATCATTAAACATCCATGAGAATGAGCATATCGCATTGACAGGAGGAACAGCCTCCGGGAAAACAACGTTTTTAAACCTTATATCCGGGCTTTATAAAAACTATGATGGAAGCATAAGGCTTGGCGGTATTGAGATAAGAGACATAAGTCCGGGATTATTAAGAAAGATTATAGGTATAATACCACAAAATCCATTTATATTCTCCGGATCGATATTTTATAATATAGATTTTGGCCGCGGTTATTCATTATCACAGGTCATTAATGCGGCAAGGCTGGCGAAGATAGATGATTTTATAGAAACCCTGCCTGATAAATACAACACGGTAATAGGTGAGCATGGAATAAATCTTTCAGGTGGACAGAGGCAGCGCATAGCACTTGCAAGGGCATTAATTGGAGATCCAAAAATACTTGTAATGGATGATTTTACCTCAAGCCTTGATATTGTTACAGAGGAAGAATTAATAAACGATATAAGACCGCTGCTTGACGGTAAAACCCTTGTTATTTCAGGATACAAGAAGAAAACCCTTGAGCTTGCAGATGATGTTTATTACATGTCAAATGGCGCACTTCTACCCGTTGAGAGTGGTGTAAATGAATAATTACAGCATAAGGCGTGTTTTAAGAGATTTAATGATATATAAAAAAAGATTGTACCTAGTCTCAATGGCAATAATAGGTTCCTCGATAGTTGCCATGATAGGGCCTTACATAATAGGCCTTGCCGTTGATGCAATAACGCATCGTGATCTTTCACTTATACTGGATTTTGGTATTATTTATATAATAATATATATCATAAACTATGCCTTTGAGAGATTAAGGACCTACAACATGACATATATATCACAGGGATTTATAATGAATCTAAGGAACAGAGAATTTGAGCGGCTGCAGTATGTACCGCTTGGATATTATACATACAGAAAGGCCGGCGAGATCATAAGCAGGATAACCAATGATGGGGAGGCAATGAGCGATTTTCTTACATTCCAGATGCCACAGGTGCTTGCCGGCGTAATAGGCATAATATTTTCGATGGCGATCATGCTTTATCTTGACTGGAATCTTGCGCTTTATTCATTTATTGTTATACCGCTTTTACTTATAACCGTATTTTCCATAAGCGGAAAAATAAGAAATTATTACAATGAAACCAGGATTAAAATAGCGAGACTTACAGGTTTCGCAAGCGAATCAATAAATGGCATATCATCAATAAAGGAATTCGGCAGTGAGCAGCGCTTTATCGATGAGTTCTCGGTAAAGAACTATGAGAACTACCTTGCGAATATAAGGGCAAACAGGCTTGGATCCATCTTCTCATCGCTTGTTGATATTATCCAGGCTCTTGGCATAATTATAGTTATAGGTGTTGGCGCAACACAGGTGATAAATCATACAATTCAAATAGGTCTTCTTGTGTCATTTATTGTTTATGTTCAGTCCTTTTTTAATCCTCTGGCACAGCTATCACAGTTTTATAATTCTTACCAGTCTTCAAAGGTTGCAATTAAAAGGATATATTCAATTATAGACGAGGAGCAGGATGATAATAAATATAAATACAAAATTGAAGATTTTGGCAGTGAGATAAAATTTGAAAACGTCTCATTTTCCTATGGATCAAAACTGGCCTTAAAGAATATAAATTTTTCATTAAAAAGGGGTGAAAAGCTTGCAATAATAGGCAAAACCGGTGCTGGAAAATCAACGCTTATCAACCTGCTTTTAAGGTTTTACAGGCCCGAATCTGGGGAGATAAAAATAGATAATATTAATATAAACGACGTTGACATCTACAGCTACAGATCGCTTTTTGGTGTTATTTTACAGGAACCATTGCTTTTCAATGGATCGATAATGGACAACATAAAATTTAATGGTAATTACACCGATGATGATGTAATAAATTTAATAAAAAGATTCAATCTTGAGGGCATCTTTTCAGAAAAGGATCTCTATGAAAACGTGGGCGAGAACGGCCACGGGCTTTCGCAGGGCCAGAGGCAGGCCGTATCAATACTAAGGGCAATGATAAGGAATCCTGAAATCGTAATTATGGACGAGGCAACATCACAGCTTGATCCGGAAACAGAGGAAATAATACAGAATGCAATAAGATCTGTAAACAAGACTTTTATTGTAATAGCACATCATCTTTCAACAATACTTGATTCAGATCAGGCAATACTTCTTGAAAATGGCGAGATAAAAAGTACCGGCACACCGGAACATGTATTAAAAATCAACGGTCTTCTTGATTAAGATGCTCCGGTGATGGTATCTTTACATTTTTACCCTTTACATTATTGATATCATACCTTTTATTTAATTCGTCCATTTTTTCCAGAAATGCCCTTTCAAGATCAAAATTTAGGTGATCTGCCATGGATAGACATGCAAAGAGTACATCTGACGTTTCGTTCATGACCATTTTAAGTAATTTTTTATCATTTAAAATTTCATTGTCATGGTTCCTGTCCCATAAAAATAGTTCCAGAAGCTCATTTGACTCAACGGATGCACTCATGGCAATATCCCTTACAGTTTGAAATTTTCTCCAGTCCCTGTCATCTATAAATTTTGATACAATGTTTTGTAAATCTTTTAAGTCCATGATGGTTAATTCATTAAAAATATAATTAGTTTTGATTTCTTATATTATTTAGCTTGTTTAATGTATATGACCTTTCCATACTCTTTATGGTCAATGCCGTACCTATAACAGCCAAAAGGCATATAACATCCACCCAGTTGATTACATAAAGTATACTTATGGATGGCACGATCTGTACTATAAGACTGACAACAACAGAGATAACACCGCCAACAAGTGCACCAAGGTTGTATGATATCCCTGAAACGAAGCTCTTTGCCTGGTCTGCCACCCTTTCCATTATTATCAGTGGTATCACCGTAAGTATGCCAACGGAGAATGAGAATACAAAGATTCCAGGTATTGAATACATATGAATTACACCGAATGCCGGAATGGCAAAGAACGATGAGATCATTGCGGATGCAGAACCTGCTATTACAAGCAGCTTTTTGCTCGCAATATCAGAAAGCCTGCCAAATGTGATGAATGCTATTGAGACGATCACGTTGGATGCTATTATTACAATACCTATTATTGCACCTGAAATTCCGATCTCCGGGGCAATTGTTGGATAGAATGAAAAGATCGAAAAATATGCACCAAAGAGGCCTGACATCATTATTGATGATTTTAGTATTGCAATTTTGTATGTGCCTAATTTTATATTTAATTTTTTATAACTTTTTAGATTTTCCTTTGGTATCTTCAAAAATGCATATGGCGCTATTGCAATTGGTATAAGCCCGGTTAAAAGGAAAAGACGCCAGTCATATGAGATCACTGATAGAAAAACGATGTATGAGGCGCCTGTTAAAGCATAACCAAGGCCATAACCGCTCTGCACAAAACCAACTATCGCACCGCTGACGTTCTTTGGCGCATAGTTATAACTTAATACCGTGCCTGTTGTCCATTCACCGCCCATGAAGATGCCCTGTACTGTTCTAAATGCAAAGAGCATCGGGACATTAATTGAAAAGGCCATGCCCGCGGATGCGATGCTATAACCAAGAGTGCCAATGATCATACCGTTTTTATTGCCAATATAATTTATATACCTGCCAAAGATGAGCCCACCAAAGAATCTGCCTATTAAGCCAATGGAAAATAAAAGCGATACCTCAAAGATGCCTATGTGAAAGAATCTCTCCAGCTCTGAATAAATATATGTTATTATTATAAGATCGTATATATTTCCAGCCCATGCAAATGTTGATGCAAAGGTTGCGTGAAGGTAATCTTTCATATTTCGTAATTACATGATCAATAATAAACATTACAGGGTGAAAATTGTTAACAAAGCTTATGTATTTCATAAGATACATAATTAAATATAATAATATCTTTATTAATATAATATATTTTTAAATATTTTTTCATGCAGGCTGTTTATTATTGATTTTAATGAGCTTTCACTGGGTATTCTTATAACTGGCAAATTATTTTTCTCAAGGAAATCAGCAAAGTTACCTGTTATTATTGAATCAGTTATGACAATATACACAAATGATGGCTCCAGCATGCACATTATCTGTTTCATCATATCATCATTTATTTTTATTGACATTATGTTTTTAAAGGATTTTTTATCTGTATTTTCATATTCTATTGTTATTTCCATATCATCAAATTTTGATGTTTCTATGGATTCTATCGAGCCCATATACTCGTAAAGATTTACGGTGCCACCGAAGCTCTTTATTAAATAATATGATGAGGAATCGTCCATACAGCCTCCAAGGCTGGATTCCTTAGATGCAACAAAACATATCTGTTTTTCAATGCCTATATCTGCCATATAATTAAAATTTGTATTTATCATATTCCCTGTCTACCTCCATATCATCCTTTAATGCCTTTTCAAGGCTCTTTAAACCGCCCTTCTTTGCATTTATCATCTTTAATAGAAGCTCTTCTCTCATTGCATTTTCAATTACCTCATTTACTGCGGATTCTATGCTTGTGAAATAACCATTGTCAACGGCCATTTTAAAGAAATTTTCAAAGCGTTTTGCTATGTGTATTGCATTATCATCATTTACAAGGAATACCCTTTGAGAATTTATAAAATTAAGTGCACTATGCCTTAGAAATTCAGATCTGCTACCATACTGAGGATTTCTTTCCAGAAAATCATCTATTTCATTTAATTCTTCCTCGGAAATTCTTAAAGTTATCTTGGTTGTTTTTTCCACCATTAATAATATAAAGATTAATAATATTTAAATATTTCTTTTTTGTCATGACATATTTATACCATGTGTACATTTTTATAGAAAAAGTAAATAAAAATTTTGTTCTTAGACCTTTGAAAATACAGGTTTTATAAAAAATTAAAATTGTTAAATTTATAAATGTATGTACATACGTATATTTTTAAAAGACATAAATATTAAAAAAACCTTAATATTCTAATTTAAAATACCGATCCATGAACTTCGATTATAATAAGTTACTTGAAAGGGCATCCGGTGTTCTATCCTCAAAGACAAAAAATGAGAGCAGGCTTAAGATTCCGGAGCCGGATGTTATATACGAGGGGAAATCAACAATAATAAGGAATTTTATAGACATAACAGAAATGATGAATAGAGACCCCGAGGATGTAATAAAATATTTAACAAAGGAATTTGGTATAGGCGCAGTACTTTCAGGTCAGAGATTGATAATAAATAGAAAGGTTTCAGAGGATGAAATACAATCAAAGATGAATGAGTACATGGCAACATATGTAATCTGCTATGAATGCAAATCACCGGATACTGAGATACAAAAAATAGGCAGGACATATCTTTTGGTTTGCAAGGCATGTGGTGCACAGCATCCAATAAGATCGAATCGTGAGATTATTGAGAACAGCAATGGCATAGAGATAGGTAAAGAATACACTGTTACAATAGAATCAACTGGAAGCGCCGGTGAGGGTATTGCAAGGTATCAGGGATACACAATATACGTTCCAAAGGCAAAAAAGGATGAGAGGGTAAAGATAATAATAAGAAAGATAAAAAGAAATGTTGCCATAGCAGAACTGGCAGATAAAAAATGAATGAAAATCTGATAATAGATACAAATGCATTAATATATTCAATAAAAAACAAGATAGATATAAGGGAGAAGCTGCTGTATTTACCATACACATTTAATATATACGTTCCAGAGTGCGTTATATCAGAGCTGCGTGGCCTCTCAAGATCCCATTGGTACGCAAAGGCAGCATTGCAGCTTGGACTTAAATTTAATTTATTAAGATCCCAGGGCCGTGGCGATGACTGCATACTTGAAATGGCAATGAAAATTAATGCATTTGTTTTAACAAATGATCGTGGTTTAATATCAAGACTAAGGGATCATGGTATAAAGATACTAATAATATCAGGAGAGAAAAGAATACATTTCTACAAATAAAAAGATTTTAAGATTAATTGCATTTCATGTTATGGAAAATATATATATTGCATTAAAAACGATAAAAAAGATGGCCGGGGAAAAAAACACGGTTTTTATATCATCAAAGGAACTTGCAAATGAAATGAATGTAAGCCAGCAAACAGCATCAAGAATTATTATATCACTTGACAGGCTTGGATACATAACCAGAACCCTTGAGAACAGGAAGCAGAAGATAACAATAAACGATTCTGGCCTTGACGTTCTATACCGTGAGTACAATGAGATATCAAGCATATTAAGGTTCAGCCAGGAGCTTAAGCTCGTTGGTGCCGTTCAGAATGGTCTCGGTGAGGGGAAATACTACATATCAAAAAAGGGTTATAAAGACCAGTTTATAGCGAAGCTTGGCATAGACCCGTATCCAGGAACATTAAATATTAAGATATTAAATGAATACGAGAACAATCTAAGAAGGATAAAGAATTCAGACGGCATTTATATAACAGGGTTTAAGGATCAGCAGAGGACATTTGGCGGTGTTTTTTGCCATGCTGCCAGAATAGACGGCATAAGATGTTTTATAATATTCCCGGAGAGAAGTGTATACAGAGATACATTCGAAGTTATATCTGAGAAATATTTAAGGAAGGAGCTTAACCTTGAGAATGGAGAAATTATAGAGGTCCTTGCAAGCATAGATGGAAAATTATAATTATCTTGTCAGCCAGGACCCCTGCCTCCAGAATGTAAACAGACCATATATGTTGGCGATAAACATTATAAGAAGGCCGAGCGCACCATATGCCAGGGTTCTAAGCCTCTTCTTTGGAATCCTGCCCATAACAGTTAAGATGAAAAAACCCTCCCCAACGGTGCCAAATATATCTGTTACAGCGCTTGTTAGGATGTGTATGTAATAAAACTCGTTAATAAAGTGATGCCTAGCTATTGGTATTATGTCATGCATTATAAAACGCATCATGTAATAGGCATCATAATCAAGATGCCTGAAAACAAAGAGGTAAAATATAAGTCTTAAGGATACAAGAATTAATCCTGCTATTGGTATTATATACATGTATAAAAGATCAAAACTGTAGAACCAGCCAGCCCTCCTTGCAGTCCCGTTTGATATATTTTTAAAGAAGTAGTACCATCCATTCCTGGACCAGCGTATCTGCTGCCTGAAGAATCTTTTGAAGTCCCTCTGAGGCTCTGTCTGTACCGTGACATTGTAGTCCTTTACAACCTTATAACCCGACTTTATTAAATAACTTGTTATCTGGATATCATCACCAAGCATGGTTTTTTTCCCAAGGATCTTCTTGTTCATAAAATCATTGGATAAAAGCAATGGCCTTACAGCCTCTGTTAGGTACATTGCACAGCGGCCATCTGCAACAAGTATGCTGCCATGATAGGACATCGCCCTGAAGATTACCTCACGAACCCGCTCTATGAACTCGGATGCATATGCTATACCTGAACCGTCATTTTTTATATTTATGTTTACACCAACACCGCCGACATTCCTCTTAAATTTTGAAAGCATGCTCAATGTTGCTTTTTCTGGAACTAAAGTATCGCTGTCCACAAAAAGAACGTACCTTGTTTTTACGTTTTTAATGCCCTCAACCAGTGCCAGCCTCTTGCCTGAATGCTTTTTTAAATATATGAATCTGCCATTAAATTTTTCCGTTATTGACCTGTATGGTTCATATGATGAATCGCCAACAACTATAAGTGAGCCGCACTGGTTTATAAGAGATTTTATTACAGATTCAAAAATTTCTGGATTTTCATTATAAACAGGTATTACGGCAGTAACATCCTTTATATTACCTTTTATTTTGTTATCATCATCATTGTAAACCCTGGCATAGTATGAATTTAATATGTAATAGAAAAATGAGACTAAGGCAATGAACGCAAGTATAATATAAAAGTAATAGAGATGAAACATCCGTGCTATATTCTTTTTGTATAAATAAATGTTGTTAAATACATGAAAATAAATACGAACTTTGTATTATATATCAATGAAAGCTGTTGCCTTATTTTCAGGTGGAAAGGATTCATTTTTATCAGCCATGATTGCCATGGAGCAGGGCTTTGATGTTAAAAGGGCCGTTACAATAATACCTGAGGAGTATTCAATGATGTTCCATTACCCAAATGCCGAAAAATCCAGGTACGCGGCATCCCTTTTATCAATTGACGTTGAATATATATATGAATCAAAATTTGAGGAATATATATTAAAACTTAATGATGTTGATGCACTTGTGTCCGGTGCAATAGCCTCAGATTATCAAAAAACCAGGATAGAAAGGCTTTGCACAATGTCCGGTATAATATCCTTTGCACCGCTGTGGCGGAAAAACCAGATAGAGATCATCAGGGAGATCATATCAAGAGAGATAAGGGCAATGATAGTATCTGTTTCTGCCGAGGGTTTAAATATTAATGACCTCGGCATGGAGATAAACAATAATTATTTAAAAAGGCTCTTAAATTTGAATGAAAGGTATAGAATAAACATAGCCGGCGAGGGCGGGGAATATGAAACCTTTGTATTTGGCCTTGGTAAAAATGTATTGAATATAAAAAATAAGAATATTATATGGAAGGGCTCCGGAGGATATCTTGACTTTGAAATTATATAAGATTCTTTATAATTTCGTCGCCAGACATGGATCTGTTACAGTAAAGACATCTTAATGTTACAGGGCTTCTGCTGTCAACAATGAATTCTGTTTTTACGGGCTCATTTGCATTTGTTATGCAGTTCTGATTTGAGCATTTTACTATTCCGTAGATCTTTTCTGGCATGTCAACATTGAATTTTTCAATGATCTCATAGTTTTTTACAATACTTATTGTTGCCTCTGGTGCAATTAATGCAATTCTATCAAGATCCTCCTTTTCAAGGAAGACGTTTTCAATTTTAAGCACGTCCTTTAGACCCATTTTTTTGCTGTTTACTCTTATACCTATGCTTATTGATCCATTGTTTGAGCCAAGTATGTTAAGAACCTCAAGGGCCTTTCCTGCAGATATATGGTCTATAACGGTTCCATCCCTTATCTTTGATATCTTTAACGTTTTTTCCATATCAATCACCCAGTATTAATGATATTAATGCCATTCTTACAGGTATTCCATTTGCAGCCTGGATAAAATATTTTGCATTCTTTGTATTATCCACGGAACTCGATATCTCGTCAACCCTTGGCAGCGGGTGCATTATTATTGCATTTTCCTTCATTTTTTCCGTGTCTTTTTCAGTAATTCCATATGTTCCTATGACCTTGTTATAATCATTTTTATCTGTAAATCTTTCCCTTTGTATCCTTGTTACATAAAAAACATCAGATGATTCTATAACATTATTTAAGTCATTGTACTCATTGATTTTTATATTTTTTAGCCTTGACATAACGTGTCCTGGCAATCTAAGAAGATCCGGCGATACAAGATTTATCCTAACATTGTACCTTGAAAGTGCAAGGAGCAATGAGTGAACGGTTCTGCCATATCTTAAATCTCCTATTATTGATATTTCAAGATTATTTATATCTCCAAAGCTCTTTTTAATTGTATAAAGATCAACAAGAGTTTGGGTTGGATGCTCCCCGGAACCGTCACCGGCATTTATAACAGGCCTTGATGAAAACTTCTGAACAAGCCTTGCGGCGCCCTCAAGCGGATGCCTGACAACAATTATATCAGAATATGATGAGACCATTCTTGTTGTATCTGCAAGGGTTTCACCTTTTGCAGTTGATGATGATTTTGAATCCGCCATGCTTATAACAGAGCCTCCAAGCCGCTGCATCGCACTTTCAAATGACAGTCTTGTTCTTGTACTTGGCTCAAAAAACAGTGTTGCCATAATCCTGCCTGACATTGTTTTTATTTGACTTCCATTTTTAAGGTTCCCGGCCATTGAATCAGCTGTGTTGAAGATTAGATTTAAATCCTCATCGCTCAAATCATTTATTGATATAACACTATTATTTTTTAACATTAGATCTGGTAATCTATACTTTAATCTTAATTTTTTGCATTTTATTTACATATAAACTGATAAATTATTATTCCGGTCTATTATTGGAAACATAATTCAGGATTCTATCATTAACATTTTTCAATGCCTTAATATAATAATTTGTCATATTTTTAAAATAATATCGTAAAGATTTTAATATTATTCAATAATGGCAATTGCAATGATACCAAAAACCATGTCAACACAGCACCCGGACAATGCAAAAATGCCAGCATGGGCATCTGAAAAGAGCATGATAAGGAATGATGATGAGGTTGAGGAGGCATACCAGTGCTATACCATTGGTATAAAGGAGGTCATGTGGGATGCAGAGGGCAAGGATGTTGATACACATGTTTTAAGGAAATTAATCTCAAAAAACCATGAATTCTTTGAAAAAAACGTCCTTGGAAGCGATATATTTCTAACATACAGGGTTCCAAATCCTGCGATAGAGGGCACTGAGAGAAAGGTTCTAACAGAGACACTTGAAAGCATACCTGTAAACTACGATGTTTTTAACACCGTTTATAAAAGGGACATACCACCGATCTTCGAGGTTATTCTACCATTTACAACATCATCAAAAGATCTGCTTAATATTGCAAAATATTATGAGAAGGCTGTTGCAGCCAGGGATGAGATAGAGCTTTATGATAATGTCATGGTAAAAAACATACTTGGTGAGACAAAACCAAAGAAAATAAATATAATACCATTAATCGAGGACAAAGACTCAATGTTTAACATCGATGGCATAGTTAAAAACTTTGCAAGGGCAGTCTCTGCTAAAAAAATGAGGGTTTTCATAGCAAGATCGGACCCGGCAATGAACTATGGCATGATACCCGCCGTTCTAATGTCAAAGTATGCGGCCAGCAGGCTCTGTAAAATGAACGATGATATAGAAAACTATCCAATAGTTGGTGTTGGCTCATCAACCTTCAGGGGCAGATTTTCGCCTGAAAACATTGAAAAAAGCCTTTATGAATACTCAAATTATTATACATTTACACTGCAATCCGCATTTAAGTATGATTATCCACAGGACTCTGTTAAAAACTCTATAAATATTATTAATAGGCATGAGCGCTCATTTGATTATCTTGAGGATTACGAGGAGGAGATAATAAAAAACGCTGTTAATAAGTACGTTATAAACTACCAAAAAATAATAGAGAAGCTGGCACCTGCAATAAACAATATAACAATGTACCTGCCAAAGAGGAGGTCCAGAAAGCTCCATATAGGTCTATTTGGATACTCAAGGAGCACTGGAAATGTGACACTGCCCAGGGCCATCTCATTTGTTGGGGCCATGTATTCAATGGGGCTTCCGCCAGAGATAATAGGCATTTCATCACTGTTAAACATGAAAGATGATGAATTGGACATTATCGAAAAAACATACATAAATTTAAGGTCAGATATCATGGAGAGCTCATCATATTTGAACTATGAGGTCTTCGATGCACTTAAGGATGTATATAAAATAGATCAGGAAACAATAAACATGATAAAGGCCGATGTTAAATACATAGAGAATAACTACGGCATAAAATCTGATCTTGGCTATGAAAGGGAAAGGCATAATTATCTTTCATCACTGATGAACCTGGCCTTCAAGAACCATGACTTTGAAAATACAAGGAAGTATATACTTGATATGGCCCTGATAAGAAAATTTATAGGATAAAAATATATACTTTTATGATTCCAAGGGTTGCCGCCGGTGCACTTGTTTTAAAAAACAACAAATTTTTGCTTGTAAAAAGGATGGATGAACCTGATGCAGGACTCTGGGCAGTTCCTGGTGGGAAGCTTGAGTATGGTGAGACCCTTGAGCAATGTGCGGTTAGGGAGATAAAAGAGGAGACAAATATAGATATTAAAATAAATGGAATAGCCTCAATAACAGAGATTATCTTAAAGGACTTTCATTACGTTATAATAGACTATCTCGCAGAATATCTATCCGGCAGCATAAAAAGCAGTTCAGACGCCATGGATGCTGGCTTCTTTGGCATCGATGAAATAAAAGGCATGAATGTCAACAAAACAAGCCTTAAGCTTATAAATTGTATCATAAATAATGAAAAGCTTCCTGTAAATATAATAGAAAATAAATAATTTTAGATTTAGTTGTTCCTGTATTTGTTTAATGTTTCGGCTATGCCCTTTTCCTGGTCTGCAAACTTGCAGAGCATTGCCTCTATGTCGTCATGACCCTCGGACTTTGCGTTCATTGCA